>JAFYOA010000062.1 GCA_017547865.1 Clostridia bacterium | reverse complement strand
GGGGAAGCTTTGGATCGTGGACTTTAAAACCGACCGGGTGCAGCAGGTGGAAGAACTGAAAGACCGCTACCAGAAGCAGCTGGAACTGTACAGCCTGGCGGTGGAAGAGACCACCGGAGAACAGGTGGCGGGCAGAATTTTGTATTCCGTGCGGCTGGGGAAGAGCGTGTCGTTTTAACGAACACGCTCGAACGGGAAGCCTTTGTACGCCTTCTCCGTCAGCGGATGGCTTCTTCTGCTGCCCGTTCACGCTTGCAATTCCCGTCGAAATGCTGTATAATACAATTGTTTCGGGCCGACCGAAAACGTCAAATATTTTCTTGCAAAAACAGTGATTTCCCTATTGACACACGGGGGAATATGCTGTATAATACTTGAGTAAACAAAGCAGAACCATGTGTTCTCACCGCGCGGTATCGTCTGGCGCAGGTCAATACAGCAGAATTTTTGGCAGAAAAAAGCTTGCTTTTTAAGCCGAAGATAAATGTGGATTGATGCGGACAGACGAACTCTGTCCGCTTTTTTTGCGGCAGGCGAAGAACACACTTTCGCAAGAGGGGGGCTAAACCATTAGCAAGAACGAACTTCAGATCAATGAAGAGATCCGCGACAAAGAGGTCCGCGTTATCGACGCCGACGGTTCGCAGCTGGGCGTTATGCCGCTGCAGGCTGCAATGAAGATTGCCGCCGAAAAGAATCTCGACCTTGTGAAAATTGCACCGCAGGCCCAGCCGCCGGTGTGCAAGGTGATCGACTACGGTAAGTATCGCTTCGAACAGGCCAAGCGCGAAAAGGAAGCGAAGAAGAACCAGAAGGTCGTGGAGGTCAAAGAGATCCGTCTTTCGCTCAACATCGATACCCACGATTTCGAGACCAAGGCCAAGCAGGCCACCCGTTTTATCGGCGATGGCAACAAGGTGAAGGTCTCCATCCGCTTCCGCGGCCGTGAAATGGGCCATCCGGAACACGGTATCGAAACCATGAAGAAATTTGCAGAAGCTCTTTCCGAGGTTGCCAACGTTGAAAAGCAGCCCAAGCTGGAAGGCCGCAGCATGCAGATGTTCCTGGCTCCCAAGCCCACGAAGTAAATCGAATTCCGCAAACGAATTTCAAGGAGGATAATCCAATGCCCAAGATTAAGACGCACAGCGGTGCGAAGAAGCGTTTCAAGCTCACCAAGACCGGTAAGGTCGTTCGCGCCCACGCCAACACCAGCCACCTGTTCAACGGCCACGGCAAGACCCGTAAGTCCAAGCGTCATGCCCGCGGCACCGCTATTGCCGATGCTACCAATGTCGCAGCCGTCAAGAGAATGATCCCCTACAAATAATTTGTTATTTGTAGGCAAAAGAAGAGATTTTAACCGTATTTTTGGAGGTATATAGAATATGGCACGTGTAAAGGGTGCGCTGATGACGCGCAAGAGAAGAAAGAAGATCCTGAAGCTGGCTAAGGGTTACTGGGGTTCCAAGTCCCGCCACTTTAAAATGGCCAAACAGGCCGTTATGAAGTCCGGCAACTATGCCTACATCGGCCGCAAGCACAAGAAGAGAGATTTCCGCAAACTGTGGATCACCCGTATCTCCGCCGCTTGCAAGCTGAACGGCATGAACTATTCCACGTTCATGAACGGCCTGAAGAAAGCCGGCATCACGCTGAACCGCAAGATGCTCGCCGAGATCGCCGTTTCCGATGCTGCCGCTTTCACCGCTATCTGCGAGAAGGCCAAGGCTGCTCTTTAATCATTGCTGAAACCGCGCGCCCGGGAGATCCTCTCGGGCGCCGTTTTGCTTATTTGGAGGAATTTGCATGCCGGTACAGATCACCAGCCGTAAAAACGAAACCGTCCGCCGCGCGGCCGCTTTGGCAGGTTCGGCGGAACTTCGCCGTGAACAGAATGCCTACCTGTGCGAGGGCGCCCGCCTGTGCGAGGATGCCGCCCGCAGCGGTGTGGTGATTGAACAGCTTTTTTATACGGAAAAAGCTGCCGAAAAATACGACCGGTACCTGAACGCCTGCCTGGTTGCCGCCTGCGAAGTGTACGAAGTGACCCAGCCTGTGGCGGAACTGCTGGCCGAAACCAAAAGCACCCAGGGGATCTTTGCGGTGTGCCGCATGGAAAACGATTCCCATGCTTTGGCGGCTTTGCCGCAGACCGGCCGTTTGCTTGCGGTGGAAAATATGCAGGACCCCTCCAACCTTGGTGCTGTGCTGCGCACCGCAGAGGCACTGGGGATCTCCGGTGTGGTGCTGGCGGGTCAGTGCTGCGATATTTATTCCCCCAAGGT
>JAFYOA010000061.1 GCA_017547865.1 Clostridia bacterium | reverse complement strand
TGGGTATGCTCACCGACAGCCGTTCCTTCCTGTCCTATGCCCGTCACGACTTCTTCCGCCGTCTCCTCTGCGACGTTGTTGCCGAGTGGGTTGACGCCGGCGAATTTGAGGCTGCCACCGCTGAAAAGCTGGTTGTCGCCTGCTGCTACGGCAATTCCAAGAAGATCACCACTGTCTGATTTTCTGTCTTTCAAAACTGATTCGAAACAGAGGTCTTTCCTATGCGATTTGGCGTATGTACCGGTATTGAAAACGCTGCCCTTCTCAAAGAAATCGGTTACGATTACATTGAGCTGAATTTGAGTAAGCAGGATGAAATTACGGAAGAGCAGATGCGGGAGCAGGTTTCTCTTTTAAAAGAACTGAACCTGTATAGTGAAACATTCAATTGTTTTTACCCTGCCGGCAAACGCATTGTTGGGGAAGACACGACCCCAGAGGACGAGCTGCGCGACTACACACACCGTGTTTTGGAACGCGCAGCCCGCCTTGGCGGGCAGATTGCTGTGTATGGCAGCAGTAAGGCCCGCAATATTCCGGAAGGTTTCTCCCGGGAACGCGCCTATGAGCAGTTCTGCCATTTCGCCCGTCTTTCCGGCGAGATCGCCCAGCAGTACGGCATCGTGGTCGTTCTGGAACCGCTGAATAAGCTGGAAACCAACTTTTTCCTCACAGAGGAAGAAGCTCTGCAGATCATGCACGATGTGGATCGTCCTAACGTGTGTGTGCTTGCGGATATGTACCATATTTGTAAAGAAAAAGAAGACTTCGCCCATGTCATTCAGGCCGGCAGCGATCTGCGCCATGTGCACATCGCCACGCCGGAAGTGCGCACCCTGCCCAGCTTTGAAGACAGCTTTGATTATTCAACCTTTGCTGCCGCTCTGCAGCAGGCAGGCTACCATGCCCGTATGAGCCTGGAAGGCCACCTGAAAGGGGAGGATATGCGCGCCGAATGGACCGAAGCTCTTGCTGTACTGAAAAAGAATTTCAACTAAGAAAGGAACATCACGATGAGTGAATTTATTCTGGCTGCATTTGCCGATGAAGCCGGCAAAGCCGTCTCCGAACAGATCAGCGCTATGGTGGACAACGGGATCAAGTATCTGGAAGTCCGCGGTGTTGGTGAAAAGAACATTGTTGACCTGACCATTGACGAAGCCAAGGAACTGAAGAAGCAGCTGGCCGACAGCGGCCTGGGCACCTGGTCCATTGGCTCTCCCATCGGTAAGATCAACATCAACGATGAGTTCGAGCCCCATATCGAAAAGTTCAAGCATGTGCTGGAGCTGGCCAACACCCTGGAAGCCGGCAGCATCCGTATGTTCAGCTTCTTTATGCCCAAGGATGAGGATCCCACTCCTTACCGCAACAAGGTCATCGAGCAGTTGTCCGTTCTCACCGAGATTGCCAAGGGCACCGGTGTGGATCTCTGCCACGAAAACGAGAAGGGCATCTATGGCGATATCGCTGTCCGTTGCCTGGATATTCTCAAGAACGTGCCCGGCCTGAAGGCTGTGTTCGACCCCGCCAACTTTGTGCAGAGCGGCCAGGAGACCCTGGAAGCCTGGGATATGCTGCATGACTATGTGAAGTACATGCACATCAAGGATGCCGTTCTGGCCGGTGACGTTGTTCCCGCCGGTACCGGCGAAGGCAAGATCCCGCAGCTCCTGCCTCTGTATGCTGCTCAGGGCGGCAAGATCCTCACCATGGAACCCCACCTGTTCGAGTTTGCCGGTCTGGCCGGTCTGGAACAGGAAGGCGAGCGCAGCGTTGTGGGCGCTCTCTCCTTCAGCAGCCAGCGCGGTGCCTTCGATTACGCCGTGGATGCTCTCAAGAAGATCATCGGCTGATCTTAAACTGAACGTGTTCCCGCCGATATGTTTTTGTATCTTCGGCGGTGTATAAGGAGGATAAAATCATGGATACAGTCAGATATGGTGTTGTCGGCATCGGCAACATGGGCAGCGGCCATGCCAACAGTGTATTCACCGGCAAGGTGGAACATCTGAAGCTGACGGCTGTTTGCGATATCGACCCCAAGAAGCAGGAATGGGCCCGCGAGAACTTCCCCGGTGTGGCTATTTTTGCAGACCATAAGGAAATGTTTGCCAGCGGCCTGGTGGATGCCGTTCATATTGCCACTCCGCACTACCTGCATCCCGATATGGTGTCCGACGCTCTGGATGCCGGTCTGCATGTGCTTTCTGAGAAGCCCGCCGGTGTTTTCACCAACCAGCTGACCGAATGCTACGAAAAGGCCCGCACCGCCGGCAAGACTTTCGGTATCATGTTCAACCAGCGTACCAACCCCCTGTTCCAGAAGGCTCGTGAACTCGTGCAGTCCGGCGAACTGGGTGTCCGCAAGCGTCTGGTGTGGATCATCACCAACTGGTACCGCAACCAGGCTTACTATGATTCCGGTACCTGGCGTGCTACCTGGAACGGCGAAGGTGGCGGCGTGCTGCTGAACCAGGCTCCTCATAACCTGGACCTGTGGCAGTGGATTTTCGGTATGCCCAAAACCGTTCGCGGTTTCTGCACCTGCGGTAAGTTCCATAATATCGAAGTGGAAGACGATGCCACCATTTATGCCGAGTATGAAGACGGCGCCACCGCTACCTTCATCACCACCACCGGCGACTATCCCGGTACCAACCGCCTGGAGATCACCGGCGACCGCGGCAAGATCGTTCTGGAAAACGGCAAGTTGACCTTCTGGAAGCTGCCCATCCCCGAGCGTGAATTCTGCTTTGACCCGGAAGGCAAGAAGCCGAAGCCGGAAGTCATTGAGTACATCCCCGAAACCAAGGAGACCGCTCACAACGGTATTCTGCAGAACTTCACCAACAACATTCTGTTTGGCGAACCGCTGCTGGCCCCCGGTTTCGATGGTATCAACGAACTGACCATCTCCAACGCTGCCTA
>JAFYOA010000060.1 GCA_017547865.1 Clostridia bacterium | reverse complement strand
GCTGTGGGAATCGATCCAGCCCGGCGATACCGTTAGACCTGCGGCGTCGATCTCCCGCAAAGCACCGGTAAGCCCGCTGCCGATCTCTGCAATTTTGCCGTCTTTTACCGCAATATCCCCGGTGCACCCATCGGCACCGGTACCATCCAGGATCGTTGCGTTTTTAATGATAAGATCAAACATAGTTCTGCAACCTTCCTTTTGCCTGTGCCCGGGTTATGCTTTGGTGGGCAGCCAGGCGGCGATGTCGGTTTCCCAATCCAGACCGGCGGAGGCATAGTCCACCAGGCAGTAGGGTTCACCGTTTTCCGGGGTAAAGCGCAGCTTCACCCGGCAGGGTACACCCTCGGTGATCACCGGCTCGCATTTTTCTGCGGCGTAGGTAGGCACATAGAGAGAATCCGCCGGCTTGCCGGTACGGCTGTCGGCCCCCAGGGTCAGCGGGCCGCGGGTTACGGCCACGTAGTTGTCTTCTTCCGCTTTGTGGAAAACTTTTTCAGGCCCGGCACAGTGATAGCCCGGAGCATTGTTGGACATATCGATGTACACCACGTCTTCTTCCCAGTGTTCCGGGGTGTGCAGACGAATGGGCATGGCAAATGTAAGAACGATCTCGTCGTCTTTCCATTCCTGCTCATACACGGCGTAGCCCTTGGGCATTTCTGCCCAGCCGGGGCAGCGCACTTTCAGTTCAAAGCACACCGGCTGTTCTGCCTGTACGCGAATGGAAATACGGCCGTCTGCCGGGTAATCGGTGGTCATGGTAAGGGTGACAGGCACGCCGTTCACCACAAATTCCGCGGTGCCGCTCTCAAAGAAGTTCACCGTAATGCTCTTTTCATCCGCAGTAACAGCGTGCTGCAAAAACACGCCTACGCCCGCCGCACCAATGCAGGCACAGCAGCCATAGTAGCTCTTATCCGGCAGCAGCTGGTAGCCGCCCACCTTTTGCCCGCGCTTGCCGGGGGTAAGGGGGCTGTAGCTGTCGAAAGGCATGTAGGTCTTCACCACGCCCTCCACATTTTTGGTGGCGTAGTCACAATGCTTGAATTCCGTATTCACCGCGCCCAGATAGGCGTTGTAGAACGACTTCTCCATGGCATCGGCGTACACGCTGTCACCGGTCAGTTCCAGTAAGCGGGAGCAGAACTTCATCCAGGTAACGGTCACGCAGGTCTCCTGCATCACGCCGTCGTAGCGAACGGTCTGGCGGGTACGGGTATGGTCAAACAGCTCGTGGGTGATGCCGCAGCTGCCGATGATGGAAATTTCGGAATCCAGCACGGCCTTGGCGTAATTTTCCACGGCAATGCGGTATTTCTCCACGCCGGTAACAAAATAATATTCCAAAAGCCCTTCAAAGCAGGAGGTCATTTCATAGGCCTTGGAAACACCGTACTGGTAGGGGTACAGCTTGTTTTCGTAGGCCAGTTCAAAAATATTGATGCCCTCGGCGCCGCCTTCTTCCACAATGTAAGTGGCAAAATCCAGGTACTTCTTCTCCCCGGTCAGCTTATACAGCTTCACCATGGGTTCCAGAATGGAGGAAGAATTGATACCGTACCAGCTGCGGGAGGCGGTGGTGATCTTCTTTTTATCCGGGCCGATGTGGGCCAGAATATAATCGGCACAGCGGCAGATAAAGGTAAGCAGTTCGCTCTTCAGCGCTTCATCCGGGCAGACTTCCATAAAATACTCGCTGGCCAGAATCACGTATTTGCGGCTCCACAGGTCCCAGCTGTCGAATTCCGCATTCTTTTTATAGGTAGAAACGCGGCCGTCCTCTTCCGCAACGGTCATCATATCCCGCACGGTCTCTTCCAGCACAGCGTACAGGGCGGGGTCGCGGGTATAGGCATACACCAAAGCGGCGCCGCGCATCATTTTGCCCCAGTATTCACCGCGCCAGCCCTGGTTATCGTCGTCCGGCTGGCTGCGGTATACGTCCACAAATTTCGCCCACTGAACGGGGTCGCTCAACTGTTCTTTCTGCAAAAAGCGTGCCGTCTGGTCGGCCAGGCCATGAAATTTAATCATATAAAATTCTCCTTGCAAATTTTATTTCCCTCAGGAGCAGGCTTCCACGGCGGCCAGTGCCATATCCCGCAGCTTCATTACTTCCAGGGTCTCGGCGGGGTCAAAGCTGGGCTTGCCCGTCTCAAAAAAGCGCAGCATATCGGCAATCAGCCCATCAAAGAAGGGAGACGCCACGTTTTTCCACACTTCGCCTTCTTCTCCTGCAAAATACAGGCCATAGGGCAGGGCCGCGGCATACACCATCACCGCGCTGCGTCCGTCGGCGTAGTCGGCTTTCATCACCCACTGGGGGCCGTTCTGCACGGCAGAAACGTGCTGCACGCCAATGCCCATTTTCTTCACCACCATTTCACCCAGGTGAATAAAATATTCCGGCAGGTTGGAGCCGCCGCCCATCGCCATCATGTGGCGCGGGGCATCGGCAGCATTCAATTCTTCCGCATAGCGCAGGGCCGAGGTACTGAAAAACGGGGTGCCATATTCTTCTGCCAAAGCAAAAATCTTTTCCGCTGTGGCATGGTCCGGTGCAAATGTTTTATCAATATACGTGGGCTTGCCGTAGGGCAGCACGCATTTTGCGTACTTATAGTGGGTCTCCGGGTTCGTCGGCGAAAGAATCACGATCACATCGCTTTTTTCGCACAGTTCTTCCAATGTGGCGCATTTCTCCACACCAAAATCGTTGCACCACTGGTCGGTGGTTTTTCCGTCCACAGGGGAGCATTCTACCTCTGCCCAGCAATAAGCCACTGTATAATCCAGCCCAAGCTGTGCGCAGGCTTTTTCCAGCCACGCAGGGTAGTTATTGGCATGCCATTCGCTGATATAATAATCAACAAAGCCGATCTTCTTCATTGGTATCCTCTTACTCAATCGTTACCGTTGCGCCCTTGGCAATAAAAATATTTTTATTGTCCGCTACGACAAACACGTCCACGTTCGTGGGGTTGTGAATGATCTTTCCATTGACGGAGCGCTGCAGAGAACGGAACGCAGAAACGTAATCCACAATTTCCATATTGGTGGCGTACCAAACGTTCTCTTTGCCGCCAACAAGGGCACACATCTCTTCCAGCTTTTCCCAGCAGCCGGCATATTCATACGAATGGCCCCAAATGTAGAACAGCTGCGGACGGATGCGCCAGGGATGTTCCAGGTCATCCGGCTTAAAAAATTCTTTTGCCAGTTCCGGCAGCTTCGGGTCCGCCTGGTGGCAGGTGGCGTGCCAGCGCAAATAATCCACCGGCAGGTCGAATCCATAGGTAGAAACGGTGGTGCGGCCATAGCGAATGCCGCAGCTGCCAATGCAGTCCACCATGCCGGGGCGCTCTGCCAAACCAAAGGGATAGGCAAAGCCGCGGATGATCTTGCCGGTCTTTTCCTCCAGCAGCTCTCTGTCCTTCACAATCTGGTAGGCAATGCCGCCCACATCCAAATTATTCAGGTGAGGATGGGTGAGGGTATGGCAGGCAATTTCGTGGCCTTCATACAGCGCGGCAAATTCTTCAAACTGCACACGGTTGTCGTCGCCCTCAATTTTGCCGGCATTCAGGTTAAATGTGCACTTCACGCCGTATTTATTCAGAATTTCAACCATCTTGCGGTCTTCGGACTTGCCGTCGTCGTAGCTCAGGGTTACCGCACGGGTTTTATAATCGGGAAAACGCAGAAAAAGTTCTGTATAGCCCATATTAAGTACCTCATTTCATCGGATAGAAG
>JAFYOA010000059.1 GCA_017547865.1 Clostridia bacterium | reverse complement strand
CTGGCATTACCAGGCCGTGGATAACCTGCTGGACGAAGCCGGTTCTTATGGCTGGTATTGCTCTGCCACGCTGGAAGGCGCTGCTGCCGACCTGCTGCCGGAGACCTTTACACTGAAGTTGGAAAGCCGCGAAGGCTTCTCCCTCTTTGGGCGCAAGAGCGGCCGCTGGCCCCTGGCCTTTGAAATTGCCGCCGAATAAATATCGTACCGAAAGGGGCGAGGGGAGATGTCCCTTCGTCCCCTTTTCACTTTTTTGCGAAAGGCAGGATTTTTTATGAACAATAACATGAATCTGTGGTTTCGCCGGCCCGCGCAGGCATGGGAAGAAACGCTTCCCATCGGCAACGGCCGCCTGGGTGCCATGATCTTTGGCGGGGTGGAGGAAGAAAAACTGGGCCTGAACGAAGACACCCTGTGGTCCGGTTACCCGAAAGATAAAAACAATTACAGCGCGTACCCGCATCTGCAAAGTGTGCGCGAAAAGCTGTTTGCCGGAAAGTACCTGGAAGCCGAAGAAGAACTGCGCAATAACATGGAAGGTGAGCACAGCGCCTCCTATCTTCCTTTGGGCGATCTTCTTGTTTCTTTCGATACCCCCGGCCAGGCGGAATACTATACTCGCTGCCTGAACATCGATACCGCTGTGGTCACGGTGAAGTACACCGCCGGCGGGGTGGATTTTACCCGGGAATACTTTGCCGGCTACCCGCAGAAGGCGATCCTTATGCGGTTTACCTCTTCCAAACCCGCGGGGCTTTCGGTGCGGTTTGCTTCACAGCTGATGCACCTGGCCTTTGCTTTTGGGGATGAGATCCGCATTTCCGGTAAATGCCCGGAGCATATCAATCAGTTTTCGGATGATTTGCCGATTTTGGACCAGGGCACCCTGGGGCAGGAGTTCACCGCCAAGGTGCGCATTCTTTCCACCAACGGTACCGTGACCGTGCTGGAAAACAGCATTCTGCGCGTTGAAAATGCCACGGAAACTGTGGTGGCGCTGGAGGCCGTTGTACCGGCAGAGCTTTCTTCTTGCGTGAATTTTGAGAAAGAAAAAGCTGCCCATATTGCCGATTACCGCAAGATTTACGATGCCTGTGAGCTGTATTTGGGTGAGCAGCCGGAGGTTCCCACCGACGAGCGGCTGGAAGCCCTGAAAAACGGAGCAGAGGACCCGGCGCTGTTTGCCCTGTACTTCGCTTATGGCCGTTATCTGCTCATTGCCTGCTCCCGCAAAGGCAGCCAGGCTGCCAACCTGCAGGGCATTTGGTGCTGGCAGCTGAAGGCCCCCTGGAGCAGCAACTACACCACCAACATCAATACGGAAATGAACTACTGGCCGGCCATTTCCTGCAACCTGCTGCCTTGCCTGGAACCTTACAACAGCCTGCTGCAGAAACTGCGTAAGACCGGCCGGGAGACTGCCCGCATCCACTACCGTGCCCGTGGATTTGTGCAGCACCACAACACAGATTACTGGGGCGTGAGCAACCCCATGGGCATTCCCCGGGGCTGGGGAGAAGGCCGCAAGGGCTGTGTGCGCTGGGGTATGTGGCCCATGGGCGCTGCCTGGCTGTGCGAAGAACTGTACAATGAATACATCTACACCGGCGATGAAGATTTTCTGCGGGACGTGGCCTGGCCCGTAACCCGTGAAGCCGCTCTCTTCCTTTTGGACTGGGTGGTGGAGCACAACGGCGAATACACCACCGCACCTTCCACTTCTCCGGAAAACGCCTTTGTGGTACCGGAAGATACCCAGACGGTGGAAGTAAAGGCCGAGCAGGTGTACGATTTTGACGCTACCGCCCAGGGCGACGTGCTGGCGGAAATCAACAAAAAGCTGCCGGAACGGAAAACCTGTGCCGTAGCCACCGGCAGTGCCATGGATCTTTCCATTATTCGTGAATTGTGGGGCAATTACGCTGCCATGTGTGCTGCGCTGGGCTGCGAAGACGATGACGTGCTGGCGGAGATCAATGAGAAATTGCCGAAGCTGGCTCCCTTTAAGATCGGCCGCTACGGACAGATCGTGGAGTTTAACGAGGATTTTGACGAGCCCGAACCGGGACACCGGCATATTTCGCACCTGTACGGTCTGTTCCCTTCGGAACTGTTTGCCAATGACCCGAAGATGCAGGAAGCCTGCCGAAAGGCGCTGGAGCACCGCCTGGCAAACGGCGGCGGCCATACCGGCTGGAGCTGCGCCTGGATCATCAACGTGTTTGCTATTTTGGGCGATGCGGAGAATGCGGAAAAGTACCTGAACGTGCTTTTGAAGCGATCCAGCTACCCGAATTTGTGGGATGCCCACCCGCCGTTCCAGATCGATGGCAACTTTGGCGGTATTGCCGGTATTGCCAATATGCTGGTGCAGGACCGCGGCGGCGAAGTGAAGTACCTGCCCGCCCTGCCCAAGAGCTGGAAGAACGGCTGGGTGCGCGGCCTGCGCATTAAGGGCGGCAAAACCGTAGACCTTGCCTGGGAAGACGGTAAGCTGACCAATTGCGAAGTGAAGGATTCTCCGGCGAAAATCTAAAATAAAACTCCGCTTGTTCCTAAAAAGAACAGGCGGAGTTTTCTTGTTGGCAGACGGTGTCCGGTTTTCGTCGCGCCGGGCAGTGCCCGGTTCCACGTCGCGGCGGACAGTGTCCGCTTCCACATCGCGGAGAAACTGAAACGTAATTTAAAGTAAGCGGCCGCGAAGGAGGCTTGGCAATCCCAAAAAGTTTTGATCGAACTTTTACAAAAGTTCGCAGGGGTCTTGGGGGCGGCGCCCCCGAGTCGCTCGTCGCAACGAGCGAAAATCTTTTTTCTGTGAAGCGCTCCGCAAGGGGTGAATTTCACAGCTCGCTGTGAAAGAGGGGAGGCCCTGCAAGAGAGGGCGTCCCCTTAAAAGCTGTAAATTTGAAGATTCTGCGAATTCAGCGGTACGATGCAAGCATCGTACCCTACAACCCTCTACGGAAAAATGTGCGAAACAACCCCTACATTCCCTGTCTTATACTATAACTAAAAAATCCCGCCTGCTCGGTAAAGAACAGGCGGGAAATTTTTTAGTATTTCAGTTCGTAGTTGGTACCGATGAGACCGGCCACAGCACCGTTTTCCTGGTGCTCGGGGCTGTCTTCACAGGCCAGCAGCCACTTATTGGCGGCGAACAGATACGGGTCCGGGTGCTTGGTCTGCAGGGGCAGGTTGGTGCCCTTGTGCAGCGCCACCACGGCGGAGAAGCCGCTGTCATCCACCTGGCAGGGGCAATAATGCAGAGAAGTGCCGAACACTTCCACCATTTCGCCTTCTTCCAGGTAGAACGCCTTCACCTTGTTCACGTCCAACTTGCCATCCACAATCTCCGGCTCCAAAGCCAACAGCAGCACCAGCGGGGTGGCGGCAATGTTGATCTCGGAGGAGAGGTGGTATTCTAGGGCGTTCAGCTTGGTGTTGTGGCCCCAGCACAGGCCGATCTGGGCGGGCATTTCACCAAAGAGCTCAGAATTGATCTCTTTGGCAATGGCCGTGGCTTCCAGAGAAGGTTCGGTGGGCACGTAGGCAGAGCCGCTTTCCGGGTGGGGAATGGCTTTGCAGGCGGCTACGATCTCGGATGTATCGTACCCGGTGATCACTTTGCCGTAGGGCTTGAATTCCGGGTCGTTCACGCTGTACACCGGAAATTCCGGGTTCAGCTTTCTCAGCTTTTCCAGCATGGGAAATTCCTTTCCGGTACAATTACCAGTACAGTTCCCAATCCTTGGTCAGACGGGTGAGAGCTTCCATGTAGTAGTAGTCGCCCCAGGCAACGTACTCATCCACGCCCAGGTTGGGGCAGGTGTTGAACTCGCTCTTCTTGCAGTAGGTACCGTGCATAAGAACGCCGTTGCCAACCTGCGGGTCGCGGGTCAGGCAGGTATCGGTGATGGCCTTGATCAGCTGACGGGCGATCTTTTCGTATTCGGCAGCTTCGTCGGCTTCCACATACTTGGCCATTTCCAGCAGAGCGCAGGCCACGATGGCGTTGGCAGAGCTGTCCTTGGGTTCGTCGGTGCCATCCTTGAAGCTCAGGTCCCAATGAGCGACCATGTCGGAAGTGAGGTTTTCCAGGAAGAAATTGGTGACCTTCTTAAAGGTTTCCTTGTAGGCTTCGTTCTTGGTGTAGCGGTAGCTCAGAGCAGTGCCGTACACGCCCCATGCCTGGCCGCGGGCCCAGGGAGAGCTGTCCTTGTAGCCCTGGTGGGTAGCACCGTGGCTGGGAGCACCGGTCTCGGGATCCATGAAGAAGGTGTGGTAGGTGGAGCAGTCCTCGCGCATAATGTTGGCAAGGCAGGTGTTGATGTGACGGCGGGCGATATCGGCATACTTGTCATCGCCGGTGGTCTCGGTGGCCCAGTACAGCAGCGGCAGGTTCAGCAGGCAGTCGATGATGAAGCGATATTCTTCAGCAGAGCCATACTTGCCCCAGGCCTGAATGAACTGGCCCTTCTCCTGGAAACGGGAGATGAGGTTGTCGGCAGCCATGATGGCGGCCTTCTTGGCGTGCTCGTTGCCGGTCAGCTTGTAGCCGGCCACGCAGGACAGAGAATACAGGAAGCCCATGTCGTGGTGATCCACGGCGATGCGCTTTTCAATGCGGTTCAGGAAGTCTTCCACCTGGATGAGAGCGGCGTACTTGAACACATCGTTGCCGGTGAATTCATAAGAGAGCCACATTTCGCCGGTCCAGAAACCGGTGGTCCAGTCCACGTTTTCCTTGGTGGGATAAATGCCGTCCACACTGGAGGCAGGGGGGAAGCTGTAGGTGTACTTTTCGAGGTTCATGCGGACGATGTCGGAAGCGGCCTTCAGAGCAGCGGTGGCCTCTTCGTTGGTCATCAGGGGCTTGTTGTCAAAACGATTGGTCATGATGTTACTCCTTACTTAAGTTATGTTGAGAAGGCCCCCGGTGAAGGAGGCCTTCCGATCGGTAAAATCAGCGGTTGGTCTTGTACATGGGACCATAGGTGGCGCAGGCACGGTAGTCCTGGCCTTCCTTATCCATGCCGTAGGCGTTCCAGGCGGCGGGACGGAAGATCTTTTCGGTGGGAACGTTGTGCATGCACACGGGAATACTCAGCATGGAGCACATGGTGATCAGATCGGCGCCGATGTGGCCGTAGCTGATGGCACCGTGGTTGGCGCCCCAGTTGTTCATCACGTCGTAGGCGGTCTTGAAGGGGCTGCCTTCCTTGCCGTCGCAGCGGGGAGCAAACCAGGTGCAGGGCCAGGTGTAGTCGGTACGCTTCCACAGGGTATCGGTCACGTCGTCGGGCAGGTTCACGGTCCAGCCTTCGGCAATCTGCAGCACCGGGCCAAGACCCTTCACCAGGTTCAGACGGATCATAGTGCAGGGCATTTCCGCACGGGTGGTGTAGGAAGAGGAGAAACCGCCGCCGCGGAAGTTGTCCTGACCTGCCTCACACCAT
>JAFYOA010000058.1 GCA_017547865.1 Clostridia bacterium | reverse complement strand
TTACCATCCGGTTGACTCTTCTGAAATGGCATTTAAGACCGCTGCCGGTATCGCTTACCGCGAAGGTATGCCCAAGGCTTCTCCCGTTCTGTTGGAGCCCATCGGTGCCCTGAAGGCCACTGTGCCGGATGGCAACATGGGTGACGTGATGGGCGAAGTCAACAAGCGCCGCGGCCGTGTGCTGGGTATGGATCCTGCCGGTGATGGCCTGCAGACCATCGAAGCCGAAGTGCCCATGGCCGAAATGCATGACTTCAGTACCTTTGTACGCCAGGCCACCCAGGGTCGCGGCAAGTTCACCTTCGAGTTCGTTCGTTACGAAGACGCACCTGCTCAGGTGGCACAGAAGGTCATTGAATCTGCTAAGGCAGAGGCTGAATAATCTCTGATATCTTCATCATTCTTTCTTTCCTTAATGAGGCGGGCCTGCCGGATACAGGCCTGCCTCGCTTTTTTATGTGCGGCTGTGCTTAAAAAACATTCTCCCAGCGCAATTCTTCGCCGCGCGCCAAGTGTTCCAGCTGTTCCTGCAGTCGGGCACAGGCCAAAAGCAGCTCCTGCTTATTCTTTTCCCGGCACAGCTCCGGCAGCAATGTGATCATTCGCTGGCTGTCGCCAAGGGCGGTGTGGTTCATCCACAAGCACAGGCGCGGCGCGGTGTGTTCCCATTCTTCCTGCAGTCGTGCGGTAGTTTGTGCGGCGGCAGAGTAGTCCTCCCGTTCGGTTTGTGTGCGCAGCTGTTCCACCTGCAGCCGCAGTGCCGTTGTTTCCTGCCGCACTTCTCCCAGCCCCCACTGGCAAACACAAAAAGCAAACACCAACAGTGCCGCAGCTATTCCCATGCGTTTCATCCTTATCGTTCCTTTCGCACAATGTGCGTGTGTCCGGCTGCGTCTGCCGTCATTAAAAACACCTGGCGAACCGTCAGGTGCTCTTTTTTCAGCACGTTTTCGCCCCAACATCGGTCTTTTCCACACAGTGCCAACGAACGGTCCCGCCATTGCCCGTCATCGATGACCACAACGGCGGGGCCGGTTTCCTTTACCTGCAAGTGCAGCTGCCGGGGCGTAGCGGCGTCTTCCATCTCTTTGCGCAGCACGCTCAGCATTCCGTTTGTTTCCACAATAGCAAAGTCTACTTCCTCCACGTTTTTTACATCCTTTTGCCGCAGCAGTTCAAACAGTTCCTCCACGCTCAGTCGCAGGTCGCGCATTGCTTTTTGCTGTACTTTTCCCCGGCAGATGACCACCACCGGCCGTCCGCACAACACCTGACGTACCTTTGGAAAATACAAAAATAACAGAGAAGATCCGATTTCGCAGAAAATCAGCACCGCAATGGGCACCAGCCCGCCCAAAAGCGGCAGCGCTGTGTCTTGCATGGGCACCGCCGCCAGGTCAGAGATCAGCAGCATGCCCACCAGTTCTGTGGTCTGCATCTGGCTCAGCTGCCGTTTGCCCATCAGCCGAACGGCGAAAACAATGGCGGCATACAAAATGAATGTGCGAATCAAAGCGATCAGCATGGCGGCCTCCTTTCTGTGGTACGCCTTATTTTTTCACCTGGCGGAGGTTTTATACGGATAACCCGCCCGTGTCTGCACAAAATAGGGCAAAGGATGTGAACGCTTTGTCAAAAATGCTTGCCGCCTCGCTGGAACAGAATCTTTCCCGCCTGGCGATGGATTTTAAAGATTGCGCCGATTATCTGTGCCGCCGTTTCGTTTTGGGCATATGTCCCGCAGCTCTGCTGTCGGTGGATGGTCTGGTGGATAAAAAGAATGCAGCTATCAGCATTCTTAACCCGCTGCTGGAAGAACGGATTCCCGCCGGCAGCGGAGAAAGGACGCTGAACTTTGTGTGCCGCCATACCCTTGCGGCGGCAGACCAGCTGGAAATTACAGAAGTCGCCGACCTCATCGATAAACTGATGGCGGGTTTTGCCGTGCTGCTGGTAGAGGGCACTGCCCGTGCGGTGGGTTTCGGTGTACAGGGGTTTATGGTACGCGGCCTCAGCGAGCCCGAAAACGAAACCATGCTCCATGGTGCCAAAGACGGTTTTGTGGAAGCCATGCAGATCAATATGATGCTCATTCGCCGACGGCTGCATACCACCAACCTTAAATTTGTGCGTTCTGTGGTGGGAACCGAAGGCCGCGTACCGGTGCTCATTGCCTATGTGCAGGGAATCGCCAGCGACGCTATGGTGGAAAAGGTGAAGAAAGATCTGGCTGCCTGTACGTTGCGGAATATTTTTGCCGCCGAGTATCTTACACCCTTTTTGGTGGGAAACGGAATTTTCAACAAAGTCGGTTCCACCGAACGTCCGGATACCGCCTGCGGCAAGCTGAGCGAAGGCCGTATCGTCATCATTGTGGATGGCTGCACCTCTGTGCTGGTGGTGCCCCAGCTGTTTGCGGAAAATTTTCAGACCCCGGATGACTATAGCAACCGCCCGGTGTATGCCGCTTTCAATCGCCTGTACAAAATGGCGGCATTTCTTATCAGCATTTTTCTGCCGGGCACGTATGTGGCGGTGTGCGGTTTTCATCCGGAACTTCTCCCGGAGGATCTGCTCGTTAAAATTGCTACCGCCAGCTCCGGTACGCCGTTTTCTCTTTTTATGGAAAGTATCCTGTCGTTCTTTTTGTATGAGCTGATGCGGGAGGCAGGTCTGCGTGCTCCAAAAGCCCTGGGTCATGCGGTCAGCATCGTAGGGGCACTGGTTATCGGTGATATGGCGGTGTCCTCCGGCCTCCTGAGTGAGACCACCCTCATTGCCATTGCCATCACCGCCATTGCGGGCTATGTTACCCCCAAGCTGTACCAGGTCTCCACTTTGCTTCGGTTGGGATTCATCCTCATCGGCGGGCTGTTGGGCATGTGGGGTATCACCCTTGGGGCGCTGATAGTGCTTTTTAACGCCTGTGGGGAGCTTTCCTTCGGCGTGCCGGTTACCGCACCGGCGGCTCCGTTTTTCCCCGGTGCCATGCGGGATGCACTGCTTCGCCGCAGCTGGCGGGTGCTTTCCCGCCGCAGTGCCACTGTGGAAGATATGAAGGAGGAATACCATGGTTGAGACGAAGGTTCGTGCCGGTGGATTGTATGCCACGGCGTTTGCGGGGGCTGTGGTCTCTGCGGCGGCCATCAGCCCCCATTTGTTCGGCAGCAGCGGGTATAAAGAGGCACTGCTTTCCGTGGCGGTCTCCCTGGCGGTCACCTCCATGGCGGCAGTGCCGGCTTTGTGTCTGCAGAAAGAGAGGGTTGGTCTGTTGGAAGCCGCACGATTGCACCTGGGGCGGTTTGCCCGGGTGGTGGAAGGCTTCTACTTTGCCGTGCTGGCTTATTTCGGCTTTTATTTTCTCGCGCATTTCCTTATTTTTATGGAAAACACCCTGAATCCTGCCACGCCTTTGTGGTTAACCGGGGGCTGTATCGTTTTAACGGCGGCTTATGGCGCCCTCCGGGGGCTGCCGACCCTGTGCCGGGCGGGTACCATCGCATTTGTGCCGATGCTGCTTGGTTTTTGCTTTATTTTCATTGCATTGCTGAAAGACATCGATACCGCCTATCTGCTGCAGAAAAAGCCCCTGCAGCCCGTACCCGGTGCCATGGCTTTGTTTACCGCCGGGCGAATGACCTCGCTGGTGCATCTTCTTGTGTTCTTACCTCATACTAAAGGGAGAAAAGCGGCCGGCTTTTGGGTGCTGAACATCGGTTTTCACCTCGTGTGCGCGTTGGTGGTGCTGTTTTTGGCCTTGTGCCTGGGCTCCATGGCCGAGACACAGCTGTTCCCGGTATATACTCTCGCCTTGCTTGCCAATGTCGGTTCCCTGCAGCGGCTGGATATCCTCTTCCTTGTGCTGTGGGTGGTGGGGGCTGTGCTGCGTCTGGCACTGGATATGACCGCGGCGTCCATGTTTTTTCAAGTGAAGGACCGCAGCACCTTGGGAGAAGCTCCCCGTTATTCACCCCGAATGGGAGCTGTTTTGCTGCAGGCGGTTCTTTGTGCGGTACCGGCGGTGTGGGTGGCCGGCAGCCTTTCGCTGCAGAAATGGCTGCTTTCTTCCCAAATGATCACCTATATTTCTTTGGCGGCCGGGGCGGTGGTGCCTGTTTTTATTCTGTGTATAGAGCGATTCAACCGCTGCCGGAAAGGAGGCCGCAGCCTGTGAAGAAAAAACTGTCGGCATGCCTGCTGGTACTTCTGTTGCTGTTAAGTTCGGGCTGCACCACAGAACTGTACGACCGCATGCTGATCCACGCCATCGGGGTGGATTTGCTG
>JAFYOA010000057.1 GCA_017547865.1 Clostridia bacterium | reverse complement strand
TTATCGTGCAGATGGGTGCACTGAATGAGAGAACCGAAGGTACGGATATGCTCCACGGCCTTTTGGCGGAAGGTAACATGCCCGTGGCCGAAGTCCCAGCAGCAGGCGGCATCACCGTTAAAAGAATTGATCAGCGCCAGCAGTTCATCAGCCTGCGAGGTATAGCGACGGCGGGTGGGATGATCTTCGAACACCGTCTCAAAGGCCAGCTTGTAGCCGTTCTTTACGCTGCGCTCCACATAGGGCAGGAAATAATCGTGTTTATATGCCAGAGCCGCCTCCGGGGTGAAGGTCAGGTTGTCAAAATCAAATTCATCGCCGTGCACAGCAATGTATTTGGCACCGAAAAACTCCGTTGCCTCGGCACAGCGATCCATGCACAGAATGTGCTTATCGCCGTAGCGGCCGTAACGGTTAAAGGGTGCGTGGGTCTGGTGAACGGACAGGCCGTTATCCGCAAAAATCTTCGCAGCCTTTTTCATTTCCGCGTCCCAGTTATCCTCCAGCAGCGGGGGCGTGTAATCCAGCTGGGTAAAACCAGCCCTGGCAACCAGTTCTGCGGCTTTTTCCAGAGAAATTCCCTTTGTAAAGTAACCAATGTTAATACCGTATTCCATAAAAACAACTCCTTGGATAAGACCCGTATTCTTATTTTATCTGCGGCACAAGTCGTTCAGCGCACCACAGAAGAATGACTGTAAATGTAGAATTCCTCCTGGCTGGGGCGCCAGGCTTTTTCCTTGGGCGGGAAAGTGGCATCAAAGGCATCCACCGCGGCGGCATCTTCGCAGCAGCTTTCTGCATCGCTGGCAATGTACTGCCACGTGCCTCCATCCAGGGCACCGGGAACCAGTTCCCGCACCAGCAGAGCGGTGGGATAAATATTTTCTCCCAGACAAACATTTTTCTTTTTGCAGCTGACAAAACCACGGCCCACATAGTTTGCAGGATTGCCGAAAATCGCAACGGTATCGTAATCCAGCTGCCGCGCTTTTTCAAAAGTACCCTCAATCAGCAGGCGGCTGAAGCCTTTCCGCTGGTGAGCGGGCGCCACGGCGATGGGGCCGAAGGAGAGGATTTCTTTCTTCTCTCCGCCTGCGCCCTGCAGCCATGCTTTGGTGTACAAAATACTGCCCACCACCTCGCCGTCCAGTTCCAGCACATAGGCAAGTTCCGGAATAAAATCCGGGTGCGAACGCATGGCATGCGCAAAGTAATGCTCGGTTGCTCCGGGCTGGTATACATTCCAAAAAGCCTCCCGGATCAGTTTTTCCACCGCCCGGTAATCTTTTTCCGTTTCCGGGCGAAGCATAGGTCTTTCCATACTTATTCCTCCATGCCAAACGATCTTTTGCGGCAAATACCGCCCGGGCTTATTGTACTGCAAAACCGCAGAAAAAACAACAACATACGGCCAATTACAGTTCCTGCGAAGTATACTTTTTCACCCCTGCAGTATTCGACGGCAACAAAAACCCCCTTTACGCCTTTCACAGCGCAGGGGGTTCAAATGTTGCATTAAACAGCGGTATTCCGCGGCCGGCATTTCACCACAGCCTCGGTCACATTGGTAAGAACCAGCTCACCGTTCCGGTTGTACGCTTCGATAGAGATTTCCACCAGGCCGTTTTTTTCGCTTCTTTTCTCAAGGCGGGTCACCGCAGCTCTGCCCGTCAAAATATCCTCGGCAAAAACGGGTTTCAGCCATTCGATTTTCGTGGACTTGCCGGCCAAAAGGGCATCGCCGAAAAAATCCACCTCCAGGTATTTGGCCCACACCGACATAAACGACATCACCCCCGGCGCGATCAACCTGCCGAAGGGCGTGGTTTTGGCATAAGCCTCGTCGGTATGCAGCGGAATATTGTCGTACTCCCGCGCAAAGGCCATCATCTTTTCTTTTTCGATCACAGCCGGCGCAATCTCCACCGTCATGCCGGTTTTCAAATCATCAAAATACATTTCAGCCACCATGTCCGCTTCATTTTTTCAGAGACATCTTCCGTCTCTGTTTCCGTTGGTTCGCGGTCTTATTTTTTATCGAACAACACCCGGCGCGGTGACATTATTTTACATTCACCTCTGCTCCCAGCTGCTTCAAATCTTCAAAAAAGCCGGGGTAACTCTTTTTAACCGCTTCCGCACCTTCAATGCTGCCACCGGTACGGGATAAAATCACCGCCAGAGCCATAACGATGCGGTGATCGTTGTGGCCGCTGAGAGCGCTTCCTTTATACTGCAGTTCCTGCTTTGGCACAATGATGGTGTTTTCTCCCAAAACAAGGCCGCCGCCAAGCTTTTGCAGCTCCTCGTGCATGCACAGACCCCGGTCGCTCTCTTTGGCTTTCAGCCGGTTCGTTCCGGTAAAAACAGCCCCGTTTTTCATGGCAGCCAATGCAAACAGAACCGGCCCCAGGTCAGGACAATCGGAAATATCCAGCGTGGGTACACCTGCCGAGATCTGCCGGAAATACTCTTTGTACACCCGGTCGCCCTGCAGACTGTCGGGGTGCAGATTTCCCACACATACACAGCTCCCAAATTCGTTGAAGGCGTCCAGAAAAGCCGCGTTGGAGTAGTCGCCTTCAATTTTTCCGGAACAGCCGTGCAGCGCAGATTCTTTGATCTCAATTTTGAAGTCTTCCGTAAAATTCACCCTTGCGCCGAATTTCTGCAGCGCCGCGACCGTAAGATGAACGTAGGATCGGCTCTCGAACGGCGGGATGATTTGAATGGACGAGTCTTTTCCCAAATAAAGCAGCGCAAACACAAGCCCGGTAATAAACTGGCTGCTGCTGTTGCCCCGAAGTTGATAGACGCCGCTTTCCAGCTTTCCGCACACGGTGACGGAATCTTCTCCTTTGCTGAACAGAAAGCCTTTTTCACGGCACAATTCTTCGTAAACATCCAAAGGTCGTTCCAGCAGCCGCCGGCTGCCCCGCAGGGTAACCGGCTTGCCCAGGCACAGGGCAAGGGGCAGAAAAAAACGCAGGGTGCTGCCGCTTTCCCGGCAATCCAGAACAGGATTTTCCGCCTGCATAAACCCACGGGGGTCAATGGTCACCCGGTCCCCCTCCACGCATACTTCCGCACCAAGGGCGCGCAGGCAATCCATGCTGGCCAAAATATCCTCGCTGCAATCCACACCGTGCAGCGTGCAAATTTCTTTGGATAACGCCGCACCGATCAGACAGCGGTGCGCCATACTCTTCGAAGGGGGAGCGTCGATTTTTCCCGCCAGTGTGCAGGGGATGAATTCTGCAATCATAGCTGCATCCTCCGTTCGTTGTTTTTACTCTTAAATTTCGGTATGCGGGGCAAACGTACCGGTTACCTTCAGCCGGTCACACACCCGGCCCAGTTCCTGCAGCATATTCACTCCGTTTTCCGTCTCAAGCCGGCCATCAATTTCAATATAGAAATAATACTGCCAGGAATGCTTCTTCAGCGGGCGGCTGCGAAGCGCCGTCATATTGTAGCCATACTTACCGATGATGCTGATGGCGTTGGCCAGGGAACCGGCTTCGTTCTTCACGGTGAACGTCAGAACAGAGCTCGTCAGCCCGGGGGAATTGGCCTGCACTTTGGAAAGCACCGCAAAGCGGGTGGTGTTTTCTCCGCTTGCATTGATGTTGGTCTCCAGCACCTGCAAACCGTAAATCCCTGCGGTCTCCACGCTGGCAATGGCCCCCAGTGTTTTGTCCCCCGCATCTGCCACTGTTTTGGCAGCAACGGCGGTGTTGCCGGTCTCTTCGGCAGCAAAGCCGTGTGTTTCAATGTAATCATGGCACTGGGCCAGCGCCTGCGGATGGCTGATCACCTTTTTGATATCCGCCGCCGCAGCACCGGGCACCCCCAAAAGATTCTGGCGGATCGCAAGTTCGTAGATCCCATTGATGAAAAGCGGCCCGGAGAAGATCAGATCGACCGTCTGCCCCACCTCGCCGGCATAGCTGTTTTCAATAGGAAGCACCGCCACATCACATTCGCCGTCAACAACGGCATCGTATGCCGCCTGAAAATCACGGTACGGCACGCGGCTGCTTTCCGGGAAGATTTTACCGGCGGCAATATGGGCAAATGCACCTTCCACACCGCTGTAAGCCACGCGCAGGCCGCTTTGCATGCGATACTGGTAGGCGCGCGAAATTGCCATTGTTTGTTTGAGGAAATCGATGTAGTAGCCTTTCAGCACGTCGTCTTCGATCTGTGCGGAATTCTTTTCGATCACCGCTTCCTCCCGTTTTTGGTCAAGGATCGGCAGGCCGAATTCCTTTTTATGCTCATACACCAGTTCGGCAGCACGCATACGCCGCACAAACAGCTCTGCCATTTGGGCATCCACTTCGTTGATGATCTTTCTTGCTTCTTCCAGCTTGTTTGCCATGTTACTCACCTTTACTATGTAAATTACAGCTTGTCTGCAATATCAAGAATCAGTTTCTCCGTCTTTTCCCAGCCCAGGCAGGGATCGGTGATGGATTTACCGAAGACATGCTCTCCGGTGCCCTGGGCACCGTCTTCAATGTAGCTTTCGATCATCAGGCCTTTTACAAGGCGCCTGATATCCGCATTCTGGTTGCGGCTGTGCACAATATCCTTTGCAATGCGGATCTGCTCCAGGTATTTCTTGCCGGAGTTGTTATGGTTGGTATCCACAATAATGGAAGGATTCGTAAGATTGGACTTTTCATAGAGTTCTTCCACCCGAAGAAGATCTTCGTAATGGTAGTTGGAAACACTTCTGCCGGCAAAATCCACATACCCGCGCAAAATAGCGTGGGCGTACGGGTTGCCCTTGCTGGTCACTTCCCAACCGCGATAAATAAAGGTATGGCTGGACTGCGCCGCCACAATGGAATTCATCATCACGCCAAGGTCGCCGCCGGTAGGATTCTTCATGCCAACCGGGGCGCTGATACCGCTGGCGGTCAGCCGGTGCTGCTGGTTCTCTACAGAACGTGCCCCCACCGCCACATAAGAGAGAAGATCGGAAAGGTACCGGTAGTTTTCCGGGTAAAGCATCTCATCGGCGCAGGAGAAATCATAATCGCGCAAGGCAGCCAGGTGGAGTTCGCGAATAGCAACAATGCCCTTATACATATCGGGTTTCGATTCCGGATCGGGCTGGTGCAGCATGCCCTTGTAGCCCTGGCCGGTGGTTCTCGGCTTGTTGGTATAAATGCGGGGAATAATGATGATCTTATCGGAGACCTGCTCTTCTATTCTTTGCAGACGGGAAATGTACTCCAGCACCGGCTCGCTGTGATCGGCGGAGCACGGGCCGATGATGAGGATGAATTTATCGGAACTTCCATCAAACACAGCACGGATACTCTCGTCGCGGGCGGCTTTCACCCGCTCCATACGCTCGGTCAGCGGGTATTCTTCTTTTACTTCCTGGGGAATGGGAAGTTTTCTGTGAAAATACATTTCCATGGTGTCTACCTCGTTTCTGATGCGTTGTGTTTGGCTAAAATAAAAGTCCGCCTGTTCGAAGTGCCTTTCACAGCACGGCGAATGCGGACTGTCCGGGTTTCATGAATTCAAAAGCGTTCTGGCATTGAATTCACAATTTACGGGCAGCCCTTTTTAAAAAAGTAATCAAAGAAATACTTTTCGGAGAACATGATGATTTTTCCCTCACAACAGCTGATAAAATAAAAAATCCGCACTGTCTAAGCTTTTAAAAGCGTAGCAAATGCGGACTGTCCGTTTGAATGTGCCAAAGTTTTAAGCTTTGGTTCTCACAGAAGCGGGCAGCCCTTTTTAAAAAAGTAAAAGTAAAACACATTGTTTTTCATTTCGGCTGCCTCCTTCGTGCTTTGTTTTCATAGAGTATAGCCCTAAAATCCAACTGTGTCAATAGCTTTTTTTAAAAATAGCCGCAATTTTAATTCATGGAGCCGCCGGAAAAATCATACATCTGCTTTGACAGAAACACCGGAAAAACCCGAAAACGCCTTATAAAATTCTTGTTTGTCTCTTCGGCTGATTCAAGTTTGATTCACTGCTTTCATACTATCACAATTGATCCGGAAATACAAGAACAGGCACAGCAGATAGAACTGTTGTGCCTGTTTGAATGTTTTATAGACGCCCTTGTTATGGGGCTTTTTTATTTAATAAACTTTACAGGTCCAGCAAATACGCCAACAGCAGGTCGGTGGTGTTCAGCAGACCGGTCACATGTGTTCTTTCCATGCCGTGGCTGCAATACACCGCCATGCCAAAGGCAGCGGCACGCAGGTTATTGCCGGCGCGCACGGCGGCGTTGCCGTCGGTGCCGTAATTGTAGAACACATCCACCGCGTAATCGCAGCCGGCCTTTTTGGCATATTCCACCAGGCGGTTGGTCAGCACGTAATCATAGGGTGCAGAAGCATCCTTTGCGCAGATGCTCACCTTGTACTCGTCGCCGTCGTAATCCGGGCCGATCAGGCCAATATCCACCGCAACGTACTCCGAGACCTCTGCCGGCACATAGGTACCGCCAAATCCGATCTCTTCA
>JAFYOA010000056.1 GCA_017547865.1 Clostridia bacterium | reverse complement strand
TTTGAGCATTTCCGGCCAGTCTACCGGTCGTTTCTGTTTTGAGGGTTTTCTCTCCACCGCTAAAAAAAGCCGTCGAGAGCACCTTGCTGAGCTGATCGCCGAAAAGCGCACCATGATCTTTTATGAAGCTCCTCACAAGCTTCTTTCCACATTGGAAGACATGGCCGAGGCCTTCGGCGCAGAACGCCCCATCAGCCTCTGCCGGGAGCTGACCAAACTCCACGAAGAAGTGGTACGCACCACTCTTGGCCAAGCCATCGAGAAATACGCTGCCGAAGCTCCCAGAGGTGAGTTTGTTCTTGTGGTAGCCGGCGCCCCGGATCAGCCCAAGGCCGCAGCCACATCCGAAGATGCTGCCGCAAGGGTAGAGCAACTGGTGCAGGAAGGTATGAGCCTCAAGGATGCTATTAAGCAAACCGCAAAAGAACTGGATCTACCGCGAAACGTAGTATACGAAGCCGCAATTCAATCATAAAAAATGAGCTGTCTTTGGGTTTTCCCCACAGACAGCTCTTGTTTTTTACAGTGCTTCCAGACGGCGAATGCACTCTCGGCAAACATTCTTGCCGCGATACTCAGAAAGACCGGCATTACCACCACAGAACACACAGGCAGGCTCATACTTTTTCAGGATGATATGATCGCCTTCCAGATATATCTCAAGCTGATCCCGCTCTTCGATGTCCAGATTGCGACGGATCTCAATGGGAAGCACAATTCTGCCCAAACCATCAACCGGACGAACGATTCCTGTTGCCTTCACAAACACGACCTCCAAACCATTTGTAAATTATCGAGTAATATTCTATTTCAATTATACGCAACACCCTAAATCGTGTCAAATATTTTTTCAATTTATTAGATTTTTTGTCGAATCTGTACAGGAAAAACAACCGTTTCTAAGCATATTGTACAGGGAGAAGGGGGTATTTTCCATGGTTATGAGTTGGATATTTACCGGATTTCTAGTTATTTCCATTATTTTCTCTCTATTTTCCGGCAGTCCACTGGGTTCTGCTGTGCCTCAAGGTGCCCAGGCAGGCCTAACGCTTGCCTTTTCCATAGGCGGGAGTTTGTGCCTTTGGTCAGGTGTTGGGTATCTGATGGAGAAAATCGGGCTCACTGCTTTACTAAGCAGATGGATGCGTCCGTTCCTGCATAAGATCTTCCCCACCTCCGCCAGTGACCCCGTATTGCGTGGCGCATTAAGCGGCAACATATGCGCCAATCTGTTGGGGCTTGGAAACGCCGCCACCCCCATGGGTATTCGGGCAGCACGGCGCCTTACCGACCCTAACTGCCCCGGCGTAGCTCCGGGTGAGCTATGCCGTCTGATCGTGCTGAATACCGCATCCATCCAGCTGATCCCCGCCAATGTGGCTGCAGTTCGAAGCGCACTGGGTTGCAGCACCCCCTTTGACATTCTTCCCGCAGTATGGGTAACCAGTTTCTTCTCTGCCGGAATGGGTGTTACGGCCGCATGGCTTTTGGAAAAGGTGTGGCGCCGTGGCTGAATATATCGTACCCACGCTGCTGCTTTTG
>JAFYOA010000055.1 GCA_017547865.1 Clostridia bacterium | reverse complement strand
GTGAAGGCGACCGTCACCGGCAAGATGGAAGTGAAGTCCATCGAGATCAAGCCCGAGATCATCGATCCCGATGATGCCGAAATGCTCAGTGACCTGGTGATGGCCGCTGTGAATGAGGCTCTTCGTGCTGCCGAAAACGATAAGAACGAGCGTATGGGCGCCATCTCCGGCGGTCTGAACCTCCCGGGTATGTTCTGATATGGCCGCGTATCATGTGCCGCCGCTGGAACAGCTGGTGGAACAATTTGAACGACTCCCCGGAATCGGACATAAATCGGCACAGCGTTTGGCGTATCATATTCTCAGCCTCTCCAAAGACGAGGCCGAGGCATTTGGCAAAGCCATTACCAATGCCCACGAAAAAATTCATTATTGCAAAGTGTGCTGCAACCTGACCGATGGTGACCTGTGTCCTGTCTGCCGCAGCGAAAACCGGGATCGCTCCATCATCTGCGTGGTGGAAGACCCCCGTGATGTGTTCGCACTGGAGCGCACCAATGAATTCCATGGGCTGTACCATGTGCTGCACGGCGTTATTTCGCCGCTTTCCGGCATTGGCCCGGACCAGCTGCACATCAAGGAATTTTTGGCCCGCCTGAACGACGGCGAGGTGCAGGAAGTTATTATGGCCACCAACCCCACCGTGGAAGGTGAAGCCACTGCCATGTACATCTCCCGCATCGTCAAGCCTCTTGGCATCAAGGTCACCCGCCTGGCCTACGGTATTCCCGTGGGCGGCGATTTGGAATACGCCGACGAAGTGACCCTGACCCGCGCCATGGAGGGCCGCCGGGAATTTTAAGCCTTGTATTTTCCACAGGAAAGGGGGAAGGCTGTATTTATGGAAAAGAAAGACCAAAACCGCACCATTGCGCAGAATAAAAAAGCCTTCCACGATTACTTTGTGGAGGAAAGCCTGGAGGCCGGCATTGAACTGGCCGGTACAGAGGTCAAATCTCTTCGCCAGGGCAAGGTGAACCTGAAGGACGCCTGGTGCTCGGTGGACGATGGGGAAATGATCCTCAAAGGCTGCCACATCAGCCCCTACGAACAGGGAAACATTTTCAACAAAGACCCCATGCGCCCCCGCCGCCTGCTGATGCACAAGCGGGAGATCCTCCGGCTGTTCGGCTATATTAAGCAGGATGGCTACGCACTGATCCCCCTCAGCCTGTATTTCAAGGGCTCGCGGGTAAAGGTGCAGGTGGGTGTTTGCAAGGGTAAAAAACTGTACGATAAGCGTGAAGATGCCGCCAAGCGTGCAGCCAAGCGCGACATTGACCGCGCCATGAAAGAACAAAACAGATGACCGCACGCCGGGGAACATCGCCCCGGCCGCGGTTCGGCGAACAATTCCGTTCGCCCCATATACGGGGGCGTAAAGGTTTCGACGGGGGTTGTGAGCCTTAGTAAGCGAGTGGAGGTGCGGGACCTCCTTAAAATCCGCAACTTAAAAACAAACGACAACAATTCTGTTGCTTACACTGCCTAATTAGGCAGCCGTTCCTGCCGGGAGGACCACGGCCCGGTAAGGAGCGTCGATGAGTGGTGCACGTGAACGCGGGAGCGCCTTGTACTGCGTCATGAACTAAAGGCTGCCAACGCACGGAGCCTGCCGCTGGGCGCCGTGTGAAGGGAGATCAAATCATCGGCTACACTCGTAGAAAGCTTTGGTAAGTGGCCTTCGGACAGGGGTTCGATTCCCCTCGCCTCCACCAAACAAAAAGAATCCCGGAGTATGGCTCTGGGGTTCTTTTTTGTTTTTGTGAAGTAAGGGAATCGAACCCGCGAGGGTTTGCGCGTTAAGAAAAGGCCCCGGCGGGGCGTTTTCAGCGCAAAGCGGGTTGGCCGGTACCGCACCGCAGGTGGGGTGGCCAAGCCATCAGCCTGCGCAGCAGGCGGTCGATTCACCTCGCCTCCACCAAGAAAAGCACTTCGGGATTTATCCCGGGGTGCTTTTGTTCTTTTTCTACATCCGAAAAACCTTGCGGTATAAGGCTTCATGACACTTCGTTGCAAAAGATTAGTTTCATTGTGGGAGAAAAGTTTCATTGTCACAAGAATAGTTTCATTGTCATTGAAAAATATAGTATTTAGCGATATAATGTACAAAATCAAGAAATTCTAACGTGATGTAATTTAATAAAATATAGGAGGACTATAATGGAATCTAATAAAAGGACCTTTTTTACGGGATACTCTCAGCTTGCCAAACGCCCCGGTGATTTGTATGTTATGCGCAAAAGCAACTGTTGGCATATTAATGCAGGCGTTGATTCTTGCGGACATAATCCGGGCTTTGGTGTGGTATTTGATGTTGTAGATGGCACTCCCGAATTTGACAGTATTGAAGAATTCTTTAAGCAAACCGTAAGAGTGCAGCAGTTCATTATTAACGAACTGGGTGCAACACAACAATCTTGTAACAGGGTTTTTCAAGAAATTTGGGATTACATTCAGCAAAAAAATGTTTAATAAAAAGTATTTCAACCAATCATTTAATGGGTTGCATCCCCTTTTTCGGTTGCATTTCAATGCAACT
This sequence comes from Clostridia bacterium, assembly GCA_017547865.1. The sequence goes on along the minus strand of JAFYOA010000055.1, from coordinate 1,057 downwards.
ATGCAACCGCTTGCAACCCGTATCAAAAACTGCATTATAATTCAAGAAAAGCACCTCGGGATTTATCCCGGGGATTTTTGCATTTATGCGGAAAGCGAGAGAGGAAAGGGGAAGAAATCCCCCCGTCTTTTTATGTGCACAAAAAGCAGAATGTATTGCAACTTTACCGGCGGGGTGGTATAATGAGCCTGAAAACAAGCCGAAAGGGGCAGTTGTAATGAAAAAACGTTATGCATTTGCCGGTGCCAGCGGACGTGCACACCATATGTTCGCCAACGGCATCAAAAATCATTTTTCCGATTATGCCGAAATCGTTGCCGTGTACGATATCAACCGCGGCCGCAGCGAATATTTTGTTTCCAAATTCGGTGGAAAAGTCTACGACTCTTTTGATGAAATGATGCTTACCGAAAAGCCGGATGCCGTCATCGTTACCACTGTGGATGCCTACCATAGCGATTACATCATCCGCGCCATGGAGCTGGGCTTCGATGTCATCACCGAAAAGCCCATGACCATCGATGCCGAGCGCTGCCAGAAGATTCTGGATACCGAAAAAGCCACCGGCCGTAAGGTCACCGTTACCTTTAACTACCGCTACAGCCCTTATACCACCCGTGTAAAGGAATTGCTGGCGGAGGGTGCCATCGGCGACATTTATTCCGTTCACTTTGAGTGGTCTCTGGATCGCTCCCTGGTTCTCTCCGGCCACGGCGCCAGCTACTATCGCCGCTGGAACAGCGTGATGGAGAAGAGCGGCGGCCTGCTGGTGCACAAGTCCACCCACCACTTCGATATGATCAACTGGTTCCTTTCCGATACCCCCAACCGCGTGGGTGCCTTTGGTAAGATGAACGTGTACGGCCCCGCGCATGCTCCCTGGACCGACTGCGGCGAGACCTGCCGTGTGTGCCCCCATGCCAAGGAGTGCGAATTCTATTACGAGCAGAGCCAGGAAGAAATTGAGCGCTACCAGAACAACGAGCACCTGGACGGCTACCATAAGGATGCCTGCGTGTACCGTGATGAAGTGAACATCTACGATACCATGGGCGTG
>JAFYOA010000054.1 GCA_017547865.1 Clostridia bacterium | reverse complement strand
TGCTTTCCGCGCGCTGATGACCGGCACCGCTCTTCCCAAAGAAAGCGGCGAGGAACCCTTTGCCGAAGAGGAAGAATAAAACAAGTTTACACCGATCCGCAATGGGGCTGGGCTTTTTGCCAAGCCCCGTTTCCGGGTTTTACAGGAGAGTGTATCCATGGCAAAAAAGAAACAAGTTTATGATAACGAGAGTATCACTTCCTTAAAAGGTGCAGACCGTGTTCGTCTGCGCCCGGGTGTTATTTTCGGTTCCGATGGTCTGGAGGGCTGCGAACATTCCGTGTTCGAGATCCTTTCCAACTCCATTGACGAAGCACGGTCCGGTTATGGTCAGGAAATCACCGTTACCCGCTTTCTCGATCATTCCGTGGAAGTGATCGACCACGGCCGCGGTATTCCGGTGGATTACAACCAGAAGGAACAGCGCTACAACTGGGAACTGGTTTTCTGTGAACTGTATGCCGGCGGTAAATACAACAACGATTCCGGCGAAAATTACCAGTATTCCCTGGGTCTGAACGGCCTGGGCCTGTGCTCTACCCAGTATGCGGCAGAATTCATGGACGTGGACATTCGCCGCGACGGCGAGCGTTTCACCCTGCATTTTGAGCGCGGCGAAAACGTGGGCGGCCTGCAGCGGGAGCCCTACAACAAGCGGGATACCGGTTCCACCATCCGCTGGCGGCCGGACCTGCAGGTGTTTACCGATATCGACATTCCTGCGGAATACTACCGGGATATCCTGCGCCGCCAGGCCATTGTTAACGACGGCCTGACCTTCGTTTTTAAAAACGAAGTGGCGCCCAATAAATTCGAGACCGAAACCTTTTGCTTTCCCAACGGTATTGCGGAGCACGCCCAGCAGCTGGCCGGGGAAGAGAGCCTGACCCCTGTGCAGCTGTGGCAGACCGAGCGCATGACCCGTGACCGTGCCGACCTGGCCGAGTATAAAGTGAAAGTCCGTGCGGCTGTGGCTTTTTCCAACAAGACCAAAGCGGTGGAATATTACCATAACTCCAGCTGGCTGGAACACGGCGGCGCCCCCGATAAAGCCGTACGCAACGCCTTTGTGTATCAGATCGATGCCTGGCTGAAGGCCAACAACAAGTACAATAAAACCGAGAGCAAGATCACCTATTCCGACGTGGAAGACTGCCTGATCGTGGTGATTTCTTCCTTCTCCACCCAGACTTCTTACGAAAATCAGACCAAGAAGTCCATCACCAACAAGGGCATTCAGGATGCCATGGTGGAAATGCTGCGCCACTGCCTGGAAGTTTACTTCATCGAAAATCCCATGGATGCGGAGAAGATCGCAAATCAGGTGCTCATCAACAAGCGCAGCCGCGAAGATGCCGAAAAGACCCGTCTGAACATCAAGTCCAAGCTCACCAGCAAGATGGATATCACCGGCCGCGTGGCCAAGTTTGTGGACTGCCGCAACAAAGATGTGGAGCAGCGCGAACTGTTCATCGTGGAAGGCGACTCCGCTTTGGGTGCAGTTAAGCAGGCACGCAACCCGGATTTCCAGGCGGTGATGCCCATCCGCGGTAAGATCCTCAACTGTTTGAAAGCGGATTATAACCGTATTTTCAAAAGCGAGATCATCACCGATCTGATGAAAGTGCTTGGCTGCGGCGTGCAGATCAAATCCAAAGCAAACAAGGAGCTCTCCTCCTTCGATATCAACAACCTTCGTTGGAGCAAAGTTATTCTGTGCACCGATGCCGATGTGGACGGCTTCCACATCCGTGTGCTGCTGCTCACCATGATCTACCGCCTGGCCCCGGATCTGATCTCTGCCGGCAAGGTGTTCATTGCGGAATCTCCCCTGTACGAGATCACTTCCAAAGACAAGACCTACTTTGCCTACAACGAACGGGAAAAGGAAAAATTCCTGGAAGAACTGCAGGGTAAAAAATATACCATTCAGCGTTCCAAAGGTTTGGGTGAAAACGAACCCGACATGATGAACCTGACCACCATGAACCCCGCTACCCGGCGGCTGATTCAGGTGATGCCCGGAGACGAGGCGGCCACCGTCGCTTTGATTGAACTGTTCCAGG
>JAFYOA010000053.1 GCA_017547865.1 Clostridia bacterium | reverse complement strand
GCCCCTGCAACTTTTGAGAAAGTTGACAAAGCTTTTAAATCACCTGGCATTACACTCGCTTATACAAGAGGAAATCGAATCCGATCTCCGTGGAAAGTTCCGGTAGTTCGGCCAGGCGCTGTTTGCCGGGGGTACCGGTTTTCCACGCATAGGGTGTCATGGCGAACAAATCGCCGATGCTTTCCCCCTGCACATGGATGGTGGCCCGCACAGGCACCCGGTCCTCCAGCACAAAGCCGGGGTAGTCCACGTCTTTTTCTTCGTTTTCGTAGGGTTCGTCGTACAAAACTTCCTTCAGCCCCCACAAATGCCGGGCGGAAGGCACCGCAAACACCAGCGTGCCGCCGGGCTTTAAAATGCGGGCGAATTCTTTTTCTGCCATGGGAGAAAACACGTTCACGATCACATCGGCGCAGTTTTCCGGCAGAGGCACGGCATAGGAGCTTGCCACCGCAAAATCGATGCCCTTGTAGCGCCCGGCCGCTGCCTTCACCGCAAATTTGGAAATATCAAAGGCGCACAGCTTCGGCGTTTCGCAGCTTTCCTGCAGGGCCTGCCACACACCGCCGGTGTAATATCCCTCGCCACAGCCGGCATCCACCACCAGCGGAGAATCATTGCCTTCCACTGCCTCCTGCACAATGCCGCACAGCACGTCTTTAAAGGGGGCGTACAGGCCGGTCTCCAAAAAATTCCGCCGGGCAGTTACCATATCTTTGTCATCCCCGGGGAGAAGAGAATTTTTCTTCTGCACCGGCAGCAGGTGAACATACCCCTGCCGGGCTTTATCAAAACTGTGCCCGTTGCCGCAGCGCAGAGCGTGGCCGGTATCCTCCAGCGCGCCGCCGCAGGCCGGGCAAATAAATACATTAAACTGCATGGTTTACCCCTTGGCGTCGTACCAGGTCTCGCCTACACCGGCTTCTGCCACCATAGGCACCGCCATGGAAACAGCCCCGGACATTTCTTCTTCCAAAATCTTCCGCACGGCATCCACTTCTTCCTGCGGGCATTCCACAATCAGTTCGTCGTGTACCTGCAGAATAAGCTTGGCCTGCATTTTTTCGTTTTGCAGGCGTTCAAACACCCGCACCATGGCGATTTTGATGATATCTGCCGCGGTACCCTGCACGGGCATGTTGCGGGCCACCCGCTCGCCAAAGGCACGCAGGTTAAAGTTGGAACTGGTCAGCTCCGGCAAATAGCGCCGGCGGCCGAAGAGGGTGCTGACATAGCCATCTTCCCGGGCGCGGTCTGCCACGTTTTCCATGTAATCCCGCACGCCGGAGAAATTGTTCAGATATTCTTTAATATAGTTGTCCGCTTCTTTGCGGGTAATGCCCAGGTCCTTCGCCAAAGAGAAGGCGCCAATGCCATACACAATACCGAAGTTCACTGCCTTGGCGCTGCTGCGCATGGCGGGAGTCACCATATCCACCGGCATGCCGAACACGCGGGCCGCCGTGGAGGTATGAATATCACCGCCGCTGACAAAGGTCTCGATCATCACCGGGTCGCCCGCCATGTGGGCCAGCACCCGCAGTTCAATCTGTGAATAGTCCGCATCCACCAGCACCCAGCCGGGGCAGGCGGTGAAGAACCGGCGCAGTTCGCGCCCCAGTGCCGTGCGAACGGGAATGTTCTGCAGGTTTGGTTCTGTGGAACTGATGCGGCCGGTACGGGTCTCGGTCTGGTTAAAGCTGGAATGAATGCGGCCATCCCCGGCGATCACCTTCAGCAGGCCTTCGCAGTAGGTGGACTTCAGCTTGGCATAGGTGCGGTAATCCAGCACATCCCCCACAATGGGGTGTTCGTACCGCAGGTTTTCCAAAATCTCCGCATTGGTGGAATAGCCGGTCTTGGTCTTTTTGCCGTGGGGCAGGCCAAGCTTTTCAAACAGAATATCGCCCAGCTGCTTGGGAGAATTGATGTTGAACTCCTCCCCGGCTTCTTCGTAAATGCGCTGCTGCATTTCCTGCAGTTGTGCGCCGATCTGCTCACCATAGGCGGCAATGCCTTCGCCGTCCACCGCAAAACCGGCGGTCTCCATGGCGGCAAGCACCCGGGCCAGGGGCAGTTCAATGGTTTCCAGCAGTTCCCGCTGGCTGTTTTCGTCAATGCCGCGCTGCAGTTTTTCGCACAGGGCGGGCAAAGCGGCGGCAGCGGCCATGGCTTCGTCTTCCATCTCCGGCATTGCCACGCCGTATTCCGCGCACAGGCGGGCCACGTCGTAATCGGCGGCAGAGGGATTGAGCAGGTACGCCGCCAGCATGGCATCGAATTTCACCGCAGGCACGGGCAGGCCGGCTTTATCGTAATATTTATACAGCTGTTTGCTGTCGTACAGGTACAGGTCTGTATTTTGCAGCGCGGTCAGCGCTTCTTCCGGCACAAAAGCAGCCACTGCGTTTTCCGCATACACCAGCAGGCGGGTCTCGCCGCCCTTGGGGGTATTCAGCATGGCATAGGCGCAGGGGGCCTTTTCCAGCCGGGCAGCCAGTTCTTCTGCAGAAATAGCCAGCGTTTCCACCGCGGTGCTCTCTTCTTTTTCCGGTTCGGCCACGGCATCTGCTGCGTTCAGGCCGAACTTCTCGATGGTAGAGAACAGCTCCAGCGCAGCCATTTTGGCAGCGGCGGCACGGCGGTC
>JAFYOA010000052.1 GCA_017547865.1 Clostridia bacterium | reverse complement strand
TTGCGCACCTTCACCACAGCGGTGTCTTCTTCCGCATAGGCGGTGATGCTCACCACCGTATCGGCATAGCTGTAGGCCACGGCATTGCGCAGAAGATTATCGAAAACCCGGGCCAGTTTATCGGAATCCGCGATGATGGACAGGTCTTCCGCAATATTTGTTTCGGCCTGCAGGCCTTTATCCGCAAAAATGGGATAAAATTCATCCGTCATCTGCTGCAGCATACGGGTCAGGTTCACCAGGTTGCGCTCCAGCACCACGTTCTGCACGTTGTAGCGGGTGATATCAAACAGCTCGTTGATCAGCTGTTCCAGGCGGTAGGCTTTATCCAGCGTGATGGACGTATACTTCGCCCGGGCGGCAACAGGCAGGTCCGGCGATTCTTCCAGCAGGGTAAGGTAACCGATGACAGAAGCCAGCGGGGTTTTCAAATCATGTGCCAGATATACCACCAGGTCGTTTTTGCGTTGTTCCGCCTCGTGCACCATTTGCCGGGAACGCAGAACGGAATAGCGGGTCTCTTTTAAAGAAAGCTCCATTTCCCGAATGGCCGGCGGAAACGGACCGATGGGCATATTTTCGTTGAGAATATTCTCCAGGCCTTCGTTTACCTCCCGCAGGTAACGGGCAGGGCGGCGCATACTGAGCAAGCCGGTGATCACAAGCCCCACAAGGTACAGCAGCATCATGTATTCATAGCGGTTGTAAACATAGCTTTCCTTATACCAAATCTCGTACAGCCAGTGCAGGCGGAAGGTCTCGCAGAAAGACTGGAACGCAGACGCGCCCAGGCCCCTCAAAAAATAGAACAGCACAAATAGCACCAGGGCAAACACAACTGTATACACCAGCACCGAAACCAGATACTGCGCGCCAAAGTGAAATTTCAGCTTTCGTTTTTTATTTCCCAACTTTATATCCCACTCCCCACACCGTTTTTATGATCTTGGGGTTGCGGGGCGGTTCGTGCAGCTTTTCCCGCAGGCGGCGGATGTGCACCATCACGGTGTTGTTGCAATCCAGGTAGCGTTCGCCCCACACCTGTTGAAAAATATCCTCCGAAGAAACCACTTCGCCCCGACGTTCGCACAAAAACCAAAGAATGTTGAATTCAATGGGCGTAAGATGCACCGGCTTGCCGTTGAGGGTACAGGCATGGGTGGTTTTGCAAATGGAAAGGCCGCTGACATCGATGGTATCGGCGGGCTCGTCTGTATCTGTCTGCAGTTCATTGTAACGGCGGTAACGGCGCAGCTGTGCTTTTACCCGGGCCACCAGTTCCAGTGGGTTAAAGGGCTTGGTAATGTAGTCATCCGCGCCAATGGTCAGGCCGTTGATCTTATCCATGTCTTCTGTTTTGGCGGTCAGCATAATGATGGGCCAGTTGTATTTTTCCCGCAGTTTGCGGCACAGCGAAAAACCATCCATTCCCGGCAGCATCACATCCAGAATGGCCAGGTCGTAACTTTCCCGCAGGGTGCTTTCCAGCGCGGGCACCGGGTGATAAAACGCCTGCACCTTGTAGCCCTCGTTGCGCAGATACAAAGCCACCAGATCGGCGATCTCCTTTTCATCGTCCACGACCAGGATCTGCATAGTAACTCTCCTTCCAAATAGGGTATGTACTTATTTTAGCAGAGAAACGAACGTTTTACCATGCATTTTAAAGACAAAACTCTTACGTTTTTCTTACGTTTTTGTTTGTGAAAAAACATCACCGCAGCGCCGTCGTTTCTTCCCGCTTCAAAAAAATATCCCTGCTCCGCAGCAAGCGGAACAGGGACAATTGTTGTTATTTACCATCGCCGGCAGCGGCAAGAACGCTTTGCATCTTCTCTTCTTCGAACTGGCGGGTGTACAGGCGGTAATAGGCGCCCTGGGCTTCCATCAGTTCTTCGTGGCTGCCGCTTTCCACAATCTTGCCGTCGTCGATGACCAGAATAATATCGGCATGGCGAATGGTGGAAAGACGATGCGCAATGATGAAGGAGGTGCGGCCGTGCAGCACGGTCTCAATGGCGTTCTGAATCAGCTGTTCCGTCTTGGTATCGATGGAGGAGGTGGCCTCGTCC
>JAFYOA010000051.1 GCA_017547865.1 Clostridia bacterium | reverse complement strand
GATGAGATGCGGAAAACGGGGATGAGAAGAACCTTTCGGGCGATCGATCACGATGGCCGATGTGCGGATAAGGTCTTCCATCGCGAGCCAAAATTCGCGGTCTGTGTTCATAAAAATACCTCACGCGGTGAAGGGGGAAAGCACCAGCAAAAGCACCGCGATCTCGTAGAGGTACATCACCCAGCAATCTTTGGTGCGGCTTTTGCGGCCGGTGACGATGATGTCACCCAACAGCAGGTCGGAAGCGAGAAAGAGAAGCGCACCCAGGGCGGCAGAGGCCGTCTGCAGGGAAAGGCCCTGTACCTGCACCAGGCTGAGAATGCTGTTCACCATACCGAAGAGCACCGCCACCTACCCGAGCAGGGCAAGGGCCAGGGGACCCATGGCTTTCAGCTGGCGGCGGTACACAAAGGCCATGAGGGCACAGCCCAGTACGGCGGGTACGAGAAGCGATACCCAGGAGCTTCCCAACAGAAAACACCGCACAATAAGCCCGATGTGCCCCAAAAGGAAGACCAGCACCCCGGGCAGCAGGGAGGAGTTGATGAGGATATCTGCCACAAGAAACAGAACCGCGGAAACAAACAGTACCCATGCGGGGGTGGAGGGCTGCTGCACCAAAGCATACAGCGCCAGCAGCACCGGGCCAAGGGTGGTGAAGGCTTTGCAGAGGACGTTGTCTTTCCAGCGGCTGAACATATACAGCCACAGACCGAAGAAAACCCAGACAAAGCCGATGATCCAAAGGATAGGTGTGGCCATGGGCATCACCTTGCGCAGGCAGCCGCACCCAAAGCGGTGGCAAAGGCTGCATAGGGCGGAATAATGAAGCGCAGGCCGTACAGAGCGGCCACTTCATCGAGGATCCCCTGGGCCTGGGGGGTGGTGGCCAGGGTGCCGGTCACCACGACGTCTTTCAGTTCCCAGGTGCGGCAGGCAAAGGCAGCCAGCACACCGGCGTTCTGAATGACCATCTGAATGAGGCCGATGGCGAAATCTCCCGGGGTGGCGGTGCTGCGCACACGGCCAAAGCTTGCTGCGGTGGCATGCGCAGGCAGGTTCGGGATCTCCGCAGTGGAGATATCTCCAATGGTCAGGTCAACATGGGTCACGTCGCCCTGTTCTGCCAGGGCAAGAATGGCTTCCATATCGGTGGTATCCAAAATTTTGGAGGAAAGACCGATCAGCGTTCCGCCGCCCATACCGCTGCCGCCCACGTGGTTTGCAATGCAGCCGCCATCGGCGGTGGTTTCTGCTTTTACAAAAGCGGTGCCGGTGCCCATACTTACCACCATGGCTTTGCTCAGCTCTGCCAAATGCAGGCCGCCGCGGCCAATGGCTTCAAATTCGGGCACTTTCACCGTGGGAATGCCGTGAATATCCCGGTCGATACGGGCGGCGCCCACGCCGGTCAGTACGATCTTTTCCACGTCGTTCAATGTAAGGCCGTGGGTAAACAGCAAATTGCCCATGGCGCCGAAAAGGGAAGTGAGCTGGTCACCGGCGCGCACCTGCATGCAGATAAAGCCCTTGGCGGGGTCTTTGTGCAGGGCAACGATTTTGGTGGTGGAACCGCCCACGTCTACACCTAAAATAACAGACATAAAAGTATCCTTTCTGCGGTGCCGCCGCGGTTTGCGTGCAGCCCACACTGTGTTACCTGCAGTATAGCACAAGTGAAAAGAAACTGCAAGTAAACGGAGCGCTGCGGTTGTGGATTAGCAGAAAGAACAAGATAAACGCATATTTTTGAAAATAAATT
>JAFYOA010000050.1 GCA_017547865.1 Clostridia bacterium | reverse complement strand
TTTTATCATGTTTGCTGTTGCTATTGATGGCCCGGCCGGTGCCGGAAAAAGCACCATTGCGCGCCGTGCTTCTGCTGCTTTGGGCTTTATTTATGTAGATACCGGTGCTATGTACCGCACGGTTGCACTGTATATGCTTCGTACAGGGGTGGATTTGAAAGATGCAACCGCTGTGGAAGCAGAGCTCGGAAATTTTTCCGTTGATATCTGTTATCAGGAAGACGGACAGCATGTGCTTTTGAACGGGGAAGATGTTTCCTCTGCAATTCGTACGCCGGAAGTTTCCCTGGGAGCCTCTGCGGTTTCTGCCCATCCGGTTGTCCGCAATTTCCTGTTTGGATTGCAGCTTTCTCTGGCAGAAAAGAACAATGTAGTGATGGACGGCCGTGATATCGGAACGGTGGTCCTGCCGAATGCCCAGGCAAAAATCTTTCTGACCGCTTCTCCGGAAGAACGGGCTCGCCGCCGTTTTCTTGAACTGCAGGAGAAGGGCTTGCCGGATACATACGAAGAGGTTCTGGCAGATGTAAAGAAGCGCGATCTGCAGGATTCCACCCGCGCCGTGGCGCCGCTGAAGCCCGCGGAGGATGCGGTGATTCTGGACACCACCGGATATACGCTGGAAGAATCCATCGATAAGCTGATTGCTATTGTGAAAGAACGTCTTGGTGTATAAGAAACGCTTGTCAAACCAAGAATATTTGGAAAGGATGTCTTATTGTGAAAAAAGATAAAAAGGGTATTCTGTATACCATTGTGGCCCGCGCGGTGTGGATTTTTTCCGCTCTGTTTTTCCGTTGTGAGATTCGCGGCGCCGAAAATCTTCCGGCACGTGGTCAGAAGGTTTTGGTATGCAGCAATCATATTTCTGCTCTCGATCCCGTATTTGTGGCAGTTGCCTGCATTAAGCGCCGGCTGTGCTTTATGGGAAAGGCGGAATTGTTCCGTAATCCTGTCATCGCTTACTTTTTCCGCAAGTGCGGTGCTTTTCCTGTGGAACGCGGTACCGGTGGTGCCGATGCGCTGGCAGAAGCCCGTCGTCTGCTGGAGGACGAGGGCAGAGCAGTTACAATCTTTATTGAAGGAACCCGCTCCAAGACCGGTGAACTGCTGAAACCCAAAATGGGTGCCGCTGTTTTGGCCAACCAGACCCAGACCTCCATTTTGCCCGTATGCATTACCACCAAAGATTGCCTCAGCCCGAAGTTTTTCAACCGTGTTGTGGTTACGTTCGGTGAATTGATCCAGCCGGAAGAGTTTGGTATCGAGACCGGTTCCGGTGTGGAACTTCGCCGTCTCAGCCGCATGATTATGGATCGGATCGCTGCCATGCGTGAAGAGGATAAGAAGAAATTCTGAGAATAACGGAGGTTCCCATGGGAATCACTTTGGCGAAAAGTTCCGGTTTTTGTTTTGGTGTGGACCGGGCTGTTGAAATGGTCAACGATCTGCTGCGAAAAGGGGAGAAGGTCTGCACATTGGGACCGATCATCCACAATCCGCAGCTGGTAGAGGAACTTCAGCAGCGCGGCGCCCGCATTGTTGCTTCGCCGGAAGAGGTAAAGTCGGGGGAGGTGCTGGTGACCCGTGCCCACGGCGTGCCGAAAAGTATTGAATTGAAAATTGCCGAACTTGGGCTGCCTT
>JAFYOA010000049.1 GCA_017547865.1 Clostridia bacterium | reverse complement strand
CTTCCCGCTGCTGTTCCACCAGGTCAGAGATCAGATTTTTCACCCGGAGGGAATCCTTGATTTTCAGAATGTCGAATTCCGGGGTGGATTTATCGGCGGTGCAGCAATGAATGGTGCCCAGCCCCCACATCCGCTGGCCCAGCGGGCGCAGCAGGGTCAGGTCCATAATGCGGTACAGCCGCACTTCTTCCTCTTTTTTAGAGAGAAAACCGCTTTCAATCAGCAGTTTCTCGTTGGTGAGCTTATACACCGTAAAACTCCACGGCAAGCCGAAGATGGTGCATTTTCTGCCTTTCCAAATGTATTCCGTTGTATCCATAACAAAACCTCCGTTCCGGTGTTCTAAGCATAGCATAGCACAATTTTTGCCGCATGGCCACCCGTTTTGCAAAATAATCTTCCCGGCAAGAGAAAAAATACACCTTGCTTGACAAACCATGGCCGGTGGTACTATACTTTTTTTAAGACAATGCATGGAGGAGAACGAAAATGGATTTGGTACGGCAAATCGAAGAAAATCGCATTGTGGCTATTTTGCGCAAAGTGCCGCTGGCAAAAGCGGAAAAGACCGCCGAAGCACTGGTGGCCGGTGGTATTCGGCTGCTGGAGATCACCTTTGACCAAAAAGCAGAAACACCGGAGAACACCCTGCGCTCCATTGAACTGGCAGCAAAACGTTTCCCGGAGATCGCGGTGGGCGCCGGTACGGTGATGACCCCCGAACAGGCGCGGCTGGCCAAAGAGGCAGGTGCATCCTTTATTCTTGCACCCAATACCAATGTGGCGGTGATTCAAAAAGCCAAAGAGCTTGGCCTGGGCGCGGTGCCCGGCGCCATGACCCCCACGGAAATTGCGGCAGCATACGAAGCCGGTGCCGATGTGGTCAAGCTGTTCCCCGCGGGAGATTTGGGCATTGGCTACCTGAAAGCCGTGCGTGCACCCATCAATCACATTCCCCTCATTGCGGTGGGTGGGGTAGACCACAAAAATCTGGCCGATTTTATCCGTGCCGGTGCCATTGGCGCGGGGATCGGTTCCAACATAGTAAACAATCAGCTGATTGCCGAGGATCGCTTTGATGAACTGACAAAGCTGGCTCGGTTGTATATGGAAGCCTGCAAAGGGCTGTAAGGAGGACGTTGTATATGAAAATCACATCCATGGAATTGTTCAAAGTACCGCCGCGCTGGCTGTTTCTTAAAGTAGAGACCGATGCCGGCATTACCGGCTGGGGTGAGCCCATTGTGGAAGGCCGTGCCGACACGGTGCGCACCGCGGTGGAAGAATTCCGCAATTATCTCATCGGCAAAGATCCGTTCCGTATTGAAGACCACTGGCAGGTGATGTACCGCACCGGTTTTTACCGTGGCGGCCCGGAAGTAATGAGCGCCATTGCCGGTATTGACCAGGCCCTGTGGGACATTAAGGGCAAGGCCCTGAATACCCCGGTGTACAACCTGCTGGGCGGCCTGTGCCGTGATAAGCTGAAAGTCTACCGCTGGATCGGCGGCGATCGCCCCGATGATATCAAAGCCGAAGCGCTGGAAGCTGTTTCCCAGGGCTATTCCGCCATTAAAATGAATGCCACCGAAGAAATGCACTATGTGGATTCCTTCGAAAAGATCGATGCTGTCTGCAAGCGTATCGCAGCCATCCGCGATGCTCTGGGCATGAAGCTGGATATCGCCGTGGACTTCCATGGCCGTGTGCACAAGACCATGGCCAAGGTGCTGGCCCGCGAGCTGGATCAGTATCACCTGATGTTCATTGAAGAGCCTGTGCTGAGCCAGAACAACGAAGCCCTGCGTGAAATTGCCAATCACACCTCCACACCCATTGCCACCGGTGAGCGTATGTTCAGCCGCTGGGATTTTAAGAACCTGCTGGAGGCCGGTTATGTGGATATCATCCAGCCTGACTTGTCTCATGCCGGCGGCATTACCGAGTGCCGGAAGATCGCTGCCATGGCCGAAGCTTACGACGTGGCTGTGGCGCCCCACTGTCCGCTGGGCCCCATCGCACTCAGCGCCTGCGTGCAGCTGGATAGCTGCACTCCCAACGCCTTCATTCAGGAACAGAGCATGAACATTCATTACAACCGTGCCGGTATGGAAGTCACCGGCATGTCCAACCAGCTATTCGATTATCTGGCCGATCCTTCTGTGTTCCAGTACAAGGATGGCTTCATTGACATCAACCCCAACCCCGGTCTGGGCATTGAAGTGAACGAAGACTTTGTGCGTGAGACCGCCGCCAATTACAAAGACACCTGGAAGAATCCGATCTGGAGAAACTTTGATGGAACAGTTGCGGAATGGTAACCTGATTACCCTGGATACCGGTACCACCAATACCCGAATGATCCTGTGGCAGAACGGGGAAGAAAAAGGTACGTATAAGGCAGAAGTCGGCGTGCGCGATACTTCCATCGATGGCAGCAACGCCCGGCTGAAAGAAGCCATTCGCGCGGGTTTTGCCCAGCTGCTGGGTAACGCCGGCCTGCAGCCCGCTGATGTGGATGCGGTGCTCGCCAGCGGCATGATCACCTCGGAAGTTGGCCTGAAAGAAGTGCCACACCTGGCTGCGCCGGTCTCGGTGCAGGATTTGGCAGAGAACATGACCACGGTGCTGATCGAAGATGTGTTCCCTGTGCCCATTTCGTTTATTCCCGGGGTAAAGAATACCGCATCCCCGGTGAACACGGGAAACTTTGAGGCCATGGATATTATGCGGGGCGAAGAGACCGAAGCGGTGTGCATTCTCTCGCAGCTGCAGACAGAAAACGGCTGCGTGGTGGTGCTGCCGGGTTCCCACAGCAAGTTCGTGCACATCAACGAAAAGAACGAGATCACCGGCTGCCTTACCTCTTTGGCGGGGGAACTGCTTTCTGTGCTCACCTGCAATACCATTCTGGCCGATTCCGTGCAAAAGCACTTTACTGCCCCGGAGGAATACGACCCGGAGAAGGTGCGCCTTGGCTTTGAGACCGCCCGCGATGTGGGTGTGGCCCGGGCTGCGTTTTCCGGCCGCATTCTCAGCCGTTTTGCCGGTTTTACCGCAGCAGATCTTTCCAACTACCTGCTGGGTGTGGCTTTAAGCGGCGATGCCCAGGCGCTGAGGAATTCTTCTGCCCTGCCCACTACGCCGGAAACCACCATTGTGGTGTGCGGCAAAGAGCCCCTGCGCAGTGCGCTGATGGACATTTTGCGCTGGGACGGCCACTACACCGATATCCGCGCTTTCGACCTGCAGGATGCCGTGCCGCTTTCGGCTCGCGGTGCGCTGCACCTGTACAGCCTGCGCAAAGAAAAATAAACATACAAAAAAGAGGAGCTTCCCGGGAGAAGTTCCTCTTTCTTTGTTTTAAGCGATCAGTTCCACCAGCACTTTTACAGCCAGCAGAGAAAGCACCACCAGAATAACAGGCCGAACGACTTTGGAGCCGTTCTTAATGGTGAGCCCTGCGCCGAGATAATGGCCGGCAACAGAGAACAGAGCGGCGATAAGACCGATGGGCACCAGCACCGTACCGGCGGTGAGAGAAGTGACCAGCGCGCTGATATTGGAAGAGAGATTTACGATCTTTACGTTGCCGGAGGCGGTTCGCACATCCATTTTGGCAAGGCCGCAGAACACCAGCAGCAGGAACGTGCCTGTGCCCGGGCCGTACAGGCCATCGTAAGCGCCAATCAGCAGAGAAGCGCCCCACACAATGCCCCGCTGCAGCCAGGGGTCGATCTTACCGGGGGTCTCCGGCAATTTTTTCTGCCGCAGCATGACCACGGCCACCACCGGCAGCACAATGAGCAGCAGATATTTCAAAATGCGTTCATCCAGCATCAGCTGCAGGCTGGTGCCAAAGTAAGCCCCCACCATAGCCATGGCTACGCTGGGCAGCGCCAGCGCCCAGTTGGCATAGCCGTTTTTTATGTACCGCAGGGTAGAAGCAATGGTGCCCAGGCAGGCGGACATTTTGTTGGTGCCCAGCACCTGGTGCGTGGGTAGGCCGGCCATCATGTACACCGGCACCGAAATGATCCCGCCGCCGCCACCGATGGCATCCACAAACGAGGCGAAAAACACGCCGCACCCAATGAGCAGAACCACCCAAAGGGGATAACCGCAGATTTCCATACAAATTCCTCCCATACAAACTGTTGCCAGTATACCATTTGTACTGTAAAATTGCAAGAAAAAGCCGATCTTTGTGAAAAGACCGGCTTGCTTGTTTATGGAATATGAAGTTCTTCCAGCAGCTTTTCCGCTTCTGCGAATAGGCGGGGAGAAACCAGCGGATAGGTGAGATTTTCCGGCAAAACAGAGAAGAGCTGCACTTCGGCCATTTCGCTTTCCGGCAAGGGGGAAAGGCCGGTTACATCCGCCAGAAACACCACACCGGTGGCGTGGCCCAACGCATCGTAGCCGTTGTAATCGCATACCGGGTACAAATTGCCGGCGGCACCGCTTTCTTCAAAAAGCTCCCGGCGTGCGGTCTCCATGGGCGTTTCGTTGGGCTCTATATGCCCGCCCTGTGTTTCCCAGGTGGTGCGCTTTTTGTGGCGGCTTAAAAGCCACTGCCCTTTGTGCCGGGCGCACACCACCACAAATTTATAGTCCTGCAGTTCTCCCAGTGGGTGTACGGTGCATTGCAGATTCTGCCGGTAGCTCATAGCTTCACCTGTTCAAAGGCCGCCAGCAGTTCTTCTTTGGGAAGTTCTGTGCACAGGTAGCGCTTTTTGCCGAGCGGCAGCACCATGCCGTCTTCTTTTATCTGCGGCAGAATGGCTTCGCCGCCCAGTTCATCGGTGTAGGTTACGGCAGCGGCGGGCAGGGGCAGGAAGAGCTCGCCTTCACCGGCGTTGTGCCAGCAGGTTACATACCGCTTTCCGGCGCGCTCAAAGTAATAGGCGGTGATGGGGGCATCCCCGGTGGCAATGCGGTCGTACGGCACAAGCTCGTATTCTCCCGCTTCGTTGATGAGCAGGGTGTGTTCCTGTTCCGCATCGCGCAGCAGCATTTTCTGCAAGGGGGTAAGCCAATTTTTTGCACGCACGTCTTCCCAGCGGCGCATCACTTCCAGCACATCATCGGTGCGGGGATTAGCGCGGAAGTTCTGCATCACTTCCTGCATGGTCACGGGGCAATCCCATGCAGCGGCGCGGCTGGTGCCGAACTCATAGGTATCGGGCTGGGTATCTTCATAGAAGCGCCACCAGCCAAAGTTCAGGCGGGTGAAGTCGTTGGCCATGCGGGGGGCTTCCTCCTGGGGGAATTTTACGATCATGGCCTTGAAAATATCCGTGGGGAAGATATCGAAGGCGTTGCCGCCGCTGAGCATGTGCCAGCTGAAGTGGGCCTTGGCGGCGCCTTCGCACAGCAGGGGTGCCTTGTTCATCTTTTTGTACACCCGGTACTGGGCGTTGGGTACGTGGAATTCAAAGGGAATGTTGGTGCCTTCGGAGCCATCAAAGTAAATGTACTCAAAACCGGCATTGTACAGCATGGCCAGCTTGCCGGCAATCTCATCCTGCAGGCTGCTGTTCTGGTCCAGGTAGGTGCTGGTGGCGCCGAATTCGCTGATATCCAGCACGCCGCCGGTAAGGCCAGCGGCATGGGCGGTGGCGTACGTGTCATTGTAGCCGCGTACGCAGCCGGTAAAGCTGTAGGGCCATTCTGTGGTATAGCCTTCGTAAGAGATCAGCTCCCCGCCGAATTGCAGAATACGGCAGCGGTCGGCCATGGGGGCAAATTCCGGGTTCTGCTCCACGTATACGGTGGTGTCGGTTTCATTCAAAGGCTGGGCCAGGGTGAAGGTCACCTTCTTGTTCAGCCGGTGGTCTGCCACGGGGGTAACATAACGGCTGCGCATGCCAATGTGGGTCTGCAAAAAGTGAATGCCCGGGGTAATGCCGGCGGCCTTGATTTTCTGCAGCATCTTCTCCAGGTCTGCCACGCCGTTGGGATATTCCTTACGGAAGTCGTAGTTGCCGCACAGGGAATAGCCGTTCTCTTCTTCCACCATGCAGGTGTAGTACAGCAGCATCATGGAAAAGCCGCCTTTTTGGGCGTAGGCGATGTGCTCGTCAATGTTTTCCGGGGTGGCATTGGCGGTCCAGTAGGCAGAGGCGTTGATCGTTTTGGCGCGGCGGCTCTGCACGCCACGGGGCAGGTCATAGTCCCGCTCCACGTCATCAATGGCATCCAGCAGCTTGTTGGTGGCAGAGACGATGAGTGCCGCACCGCAGTTTTTCAGCTTGATTCCCCGCACGGCGTCGGCGGTCATGGTGCGGTAGCCCTTTGCCCGTTCGGCATCAATGCGGGCGTAGGGGGAGGTGGCCAGCACGTTTACGGCCACGGTTTCATCAAAAGAAACATTCAGCCACTCGCCAAAGGCATTGCGGTCGGCCACAGGCAGCTGCAGCAGACGGAATTCCGCCACCGGCGGGACATCCATACGCAGGTGCCCAAAATCTTCCGGGTGCACAATAAAATCTTCCAGCGCAAAACCAAAGTAGCTGCCGCCGTCTGTTACATTCACCACTGCTTCAAAGGGAATCAGTTCAAACCCCACGATGAGCTTGCCGTTTTCCCAGCGGAAGCGGTTGGATTGGAACGTGGTGCGCTTATTTGGGTGGGCCAGCTTCAGCTCGTTGTTGAAGGGCCGGTCTTCCGTTACGGCACACAGGGGCATGTCGTGCACAGCCAGGCACTCGGTGCCGGTGGGCTTATGCAGCAGGCTTTCGGCGGTGCCGTTCTGGCCCAGACGCAGGCAGATGATATCGTTTTCTAAAATAAGAGCAGTTGCAGTTGTGTTTACATTCATAAAATCACCGTCTTTCCGGTAGTTTATACTTGCATTATAGCAGGTGGCAGAGCAGTTTGCAATTGGGAGAGAAGACAAGTTTTTCCACTTGACGCTTTAGGGTAAATGTGGTACTTTATCTTTAAAAAACAGATTGACCGGAGGACTTTGCTATGACAAGACGGGAAATGGTGATTTGCGCATTGCAGCACAAGGAAACACCGCAGCTGCCTTTTCATGCGGAATTTACCGCCCAGGCGTTTGACAAGATGGTGCGGTTTACCGGCGATACGAATTTTATGGAAAAATACGGCTCCTGCCTGCACTATGTGCAGTATTGGGGCTACCCCACGGAACGTGCGGATAAAAAAGAGCACTTTACCGATGACTTCGGTGTGACCTGGAACCGCAGCGGCGTGGATAAAGACATCGGCGTCATTGATTCTCCGGTAATGTACGAGCCGGATATGGCGCTGTACCCGGAACCTTACCTGAACGAAAAGCGCATTCGGGAGGAATGTGAGCAGCTTTTGGCCACCAAAGAGGATAAATTCTGTTTTGCGGGCATCGGCTTCTCTATGTTCGAGCGGCTGTGGAGCTACGTGGGCATGGAAGATGCCCTGGCGTATATGATTGAAGAACCGGAATTTTTGCACGAACTGCTGGATAAAATTTTGGAGTTCAACCTGCGTGTGCTGGATATTTTCAACGATTATCCCTTCGATGCCATTTATTTCGGCGATGACTGGGGCCAGCAGAAAGGTATGATCATGGGGCCGCGCTTCTGGCGGGAGTTTATTAAGCCCCGCATGGCAAAAATGTATGCCCGCGCCAAGCAGAACGGCAAGTTCATCATTCAGCATTCCTGCGGCGATGTGCGGGAAATTTTCGATGACCTCATTGAGATCGGCCTGGATTGCTACCAGACTTTCCAGCCGGAGATTTACGATCTGCCAAAGATCAAAGCTGCCTATGGCGATAAGCTTTGTTTTTGGGGCGGTATTTCCACCCAGCGGGACCTGCCCCGGTGCACACCGGAGGAATTGCGGACAATTATTCGGGAAACGGCGGCCATTATGGGCACCGGCGGCGGGTACATTCTGGCGCCCACCCATGCCATTCCCCAGGATGCCCTGCCGGAAAACGTAATTGCCATGCTGGAAGAGTTCCAAAAGCTATCATAAAGAAGAAAAACAAAAGAAGGCTTGACGGAACCCGGGCGATATGGTAGCGTATGTGCAGAGGAATATTTTCGGGAGGAATCAGTTATGAAAAATACAAACACCTGCCCCAAGTGCAGCGGCACATCCATTGCTCACTTCAAGGGGCTTTCCGGCCACTGGGGTACCGGCAATATGCTGTGCGTGGGCACCACGGTTCTGCAAAGCGTGCCGATCGACCAGTATGTGTGCTGCGATTGCGGCTATGTGGAGCAGTGGATCGATAAAAAGCATTTGGAAAAAGTAAAAAACAGCAAGCGAGCAATTGCAGATTGATTTTAAACAACAAAAAGCGGGTGAACATCCCGCTTTTTTGTTTGTTTAAAATGTGAATTCGCCCCGGTCCAGTGCGTCGATCACCGCGGCGATGGCGTGTTCGTTGTTGCTGACCGTTTGATATTTTGCGGCGGCTTTGACTTCCGGCACGGCGTTTGCCACCGCAAAGCTCAGCCCGGCGGCTTTCAGCATGGAAATATCGTTGTTGTAGTCGCCAATGGCAATGGTTTTGGCGGGGTCTATGCCCAAAATCTCCGTCAACTTCCGCAGTGCAGTGCCTTTGCCGGCCCCTTTGGGGAGAATTTCGTACAGACGCCGCTCCGAGCGGATAAAATCGAACCGATCTGCCTTGGGGTGGGCTTGAAGAAATTGAATGAGCGCTTCGATCTGCGCGGTGTCATTATGGCCGAAAATGATTTTCAGAAGCGGTTCCTGCAGTTCATCGCAGCCGCAGGGCAGGTAGGGCATTCCCGTTACCCGGCGAAAACGAACCATGGCCTCGTTGTCTTTGTTGAAATAAATTCCTTTTTTCGTGTTGAACTGAATGCCGATCTCCGGCAGGATCCTGTCTACATCCCGCACCAACTCCAAGGCTTCATGAGATAAATCAAGGCTCCAAAGATACTCCTCTTTGTGCGGATCGTAAATTCCGCCGCCATTGATGCAGCCGTAAGGTGCATTGGGGTGGATCACACGGCAGATGTCCACAGAAGTCATGGGAACACGACCGGTGATAAAAGTGAACAAGCCGCCTTCGGATTTGAAATATTCGATGGCTGCCAGGTTTTCTTTGGATACGGTTTTGTCATCGGCATACAGTGTGCCATCCAGGTCGGTGCAGAACAGCGATCCTTCAAACTTTTTCAAACGGAGCCCTCCTTGCTGCAATATGTCCACAGTATAGCACGGTCGGCCTGGTTTTTCAACAAAAAAGAAAGAGCAGGTGCAAAGGCATCTGCTCTTCCGTGGCTTCAGTTCAGAATATTGTAGTAATACACGGGCAGGGCGCTCCAGCCATGGCACAGGCTGCCGGCTTTGTCAAAGGCGGCCTCGCCCTCAATGGTCTCCCAAAAACTGGTGGCGCCGTTTTCCAGCATGTAGCCGTATTTCTGCCGAATGTCATCCAGAATGTATGCCTTGCTGTCTTTGTCCCGGGCCAGCAGCATGTCGTATACGTAAATCATCATGGAGAGGGTGGCAGGGGTGAGGCTGCGGTCGTGTTTTACGGCCTCCAGGGTGCGGTCATCTCCCAGGCCGATGAGCAGCGCAAAGGCGTTGCCCAACTGGGAGTAATCGTCTTTTTCGTAATTGCTGGTGCAGAAAAGACCTGTCTCTTCATTGAAAAATTCCCGCAGAATGGCGGCTTTCAGTCCGTCGAGATCCGCCGACCATTCCATGCCGGCCAGTTCACACAGCCGGCTGAACTTTTCTGCCGCATATACATAGGCACAGTTCAAAATGAGATGGTACTTGCCCTCAAAGTAGTTTGTGCCGCTCAGCTGCCGGTCGCCGTCGTTGTGGGCGCTCCACTCGTAGAAGTTCCAATAGGGGGCAGGGAATTCTGCCACAAGCCCGTTGGGGTCGATTTTTTCTTTGGTGTTGTTCATGATTCCCAGCAGGGTGGGCATGACTTCTTTTAAAAATCCGGTGTCGCCGGTGTGCTGCACGTATTCGTATACCGCCACCGGGTACATTACAGAGAAGAAGGGAATGGCGGGGGTGTTGACCGCGGGGAAGGTCAGTTCCAGATAACCGTCTGTGCGGGTGCCCTTGGAAATGAACACCAGGTTTTCCCGCTGAAACTCTGTCTCCTCAAAGGCGTAATAGCCGCACAGCATCTGGTTGCGGGAATCCAGCACGTACAGCGCCTGTTCGCGCCAGGGGCAGTCTTCGTAGTGGCTGTTCATGCACAGGCGCAGGGTGCGCACGCAGGTATCATAAATTTGCTTGTCCAACCCGGTGAATGCATGGGCTTTTTCTGTCAGCGGGTACAGAACCGGCAGCAGACCGATGGAGAGGACTTCCGCATCTTCGGGCAGTTCAACCTGCAGGTAACGGGCGGCTACCCGCACAAATAATTGCAGAAATTCCTGCTCGCCGCCGGAAGACATGAAATCCAGCGAAAAGTCGCGGGCACCGATCTTATCGCGCACGCTGCCGTCGGCAAGGTGTTCTCCGTAGGTGACGGTGAAATTGCAGGGGGCGGGAGATTTTACTTTGATCTGCAGATAACCTGCGGTCTCCCGGCCGAGGTCGTAGATGTGCTTTTCGGCAGAAACCGGCTTGCCTTCCACAAATTCGCCCAACTCCGTTTTCCTTACCGGGCGCGGTTTCAAATTATACGTTTTTTTCACTTCCACACAGGGAGAAAGAACGGGTGCTTCGCCGTTCTTCATGCCGGAGGTGAGCCCCAACTGCACCGTAATGCTGCGCTCCTGGTGCTGGATGTGGCGGGAATCGAAGCCGCCAAGGGTGGCGGTACCGCTGCAGCAAACCGCCTGTCCGTCGATTTCCAGGGAATAGATCACACCGGGGCCGTCGTCAATATGGGTGGCGCTGTTTACACCCTCGTAACGCACGGTGACGGAAAACGTGTTTTTTCCGGTGGTGCAGAAGGGGGTGATATCGATCTCGTCGTAGTATTTTTCGAAAGGATAACCGGCGAACTGGCCAAAGGCCGCCAGCTTGCCGTTGATATAGAGAATGTAGTCTGTCTCTGCCGCTATTTTAAAAATGGCTGCCGTTCCGCCAAAAGAAAAGCTGCCTTCAAACAGGGCGTATTCGTTCTTTTCGGCGGTGGGCCGAAGCCAGATCCATTTTGCTTTTTGGTCAAACATTGTCAACACCTGCTTTCGGCATTAGTATAGCATACGCTTCTGTGATTTTCAATCATAGAGAAGAAATGAAGATTGTCAAAACTGCCGGTATTTAGTATAATAGCAGAAAAGCCAAGCGAGGAGGGCTGTACATGTATTCCCGGGTTTATGTGGAGATCACCAATGTCTGCAATATGCATTGCTCTTTTTGTCACGGTCACAGCCGTTCTCTGCGGCAGATGACAGAGGCGGAGTACGCCCGCGTGCTGGAACAGCTGGCCGGAAAAACCAAGTACATCTACCACCACCTGATGGGAGAACCGCTGGTGCATCCGCTGCTTCCGCGTTTTATTCAAATGGCAAACGAGAGTGGTTTTCACCCCATGATCACCACCAACGGTACGCTGCTGGACTCTCGTGGGGAGGAACTGTTGGGCAAAGGGCTGTACAAAGTGAATATCTCTTTGCACAGCTTTGAGGGGGAACAGCAGGACGCCCACCTGCGCTACATTGATAAAATTGCTGATTTTGCCGCCAAAGCCGCCGAAGACGGTACCATTGTTTCTCTGCGTTTGTGGAACAACGGCTTTGATGAAGGCAAAAACGATGTTGCCCTTGCTCGATTAAAAGAAAAGCTGCCCGGCCCCTGGGCAGAAAACAGCCGGGGCGTCCGCATTCGGGAAAAGCTGCATTTGGAGTGGGGAGATCGCTTTGAATGGCCCGATGCCAATGCCGCGGATTACGGCGAGCGGGTGTTTTGCTACGGCATGCGGGATCATTTCGGTATTCTTTGCGACGGAACCGTGGTGCCCTGCTGCCTGGACAGCGAAGGCACCATTGCTTTGGGCAATGTTTTCCGCGAGGAATTGACGGGGATTTTGTCTTCTCCCCGGGCGCAGGCCATCGCAGAAGGCTTTCGCCGCCGGAAAGCAGCGGAAGAACTTTGCCGCCGCTGCGGCTATGCCCGGAGGTTTTAAAATAGCAAACCGATGTATTTTTCTTGAAGTTTGTAAACAGAAGAAATATCGAATTGAATCCGTTTACAGTTCCGTATTCTTCCACCCAGCGTGCGTTTTTGATTGGCCAATTCCGTTTGTAAAACAAAAAAGCACACTCACCGGTTGAGTGTGCTTTCTTTTTGGGATGTTGATCTCTTTGCAATCAATACAGAAAGAAAAAGCAGCCGTTAAAGCTGCTTTTTTGCTTTAGTTGTCTTTTTCGGCGATCAGCTGTTTGAGCAGCCGGTTCAGCCGCAGGCCTTCTTCCTCAAAACGTTCATCATCCAAATCCGCAGAAGGGAACGTTTCCAGAGACAGTACGCCGTCGAAATTGATTTCATCCAAAGCGCGGAAAAAGTCTGCCCAATCCACGATGCCTTCCGTCGGGTGCAGGTGTGCGTCCCGGTCACCTTTGTTATCGTGAATATGCAGCACTTTGATGTATTCGCCCAGTTCACGAACGGCATCGCCGGCAGATTCTCCCGGGAACACCGCAACATGGCCTGTGTCCAGGCAGATCTTCAGGTTCTCGTCGTCAAAGTTTTGCACGAATTCCAAAACCTGCTTCGGTGTAGCCAAAGAGAACTGAAGCATGGGCATGTTTTCCATGCAGACCGTAACGCCGTATTGTTTGGCGTAATCTACCAGCGCACGGAAAAACTGCTCGTTCAGAGCGCGGGTCTCCTTCGCGCGGCCAAGCTCCAGGTCGTGCGTTCCATAGGGCATAATGGGGTGAATCACCAGATATTTGCAACCGAGAAGGGCGGTCATGCGGGCACACTTCTGCATTTTTTCCAGCCGCTCGGCGCGGTCGTCTTCGGTTGCATCCTGCGGAGGATACCGCCACGGGCCGTGTACCTGCGAAATAACGATGCCCGCCTCCCGGGCACGTTCGGCTTCTTTTTTCATTTTTTCTTCCAGCGCGGTTTCGTCAAGGGAGTACAGTTCGCAATCTGTATCGGAAATATTGTAGTCCACGGCGTCGTAACCGTGCTGCTTGATCTTCCGGAATTTGTCTTCACCGTAACGCCCGTAGGTGTTTTCGTAGGGGAGGCAGCAAATGCCTGTTGTTACCGATTTATTGTCCATAAAGATGACCTGCTTTCTTTTTTTGCCTTACGGTTGGCGGCGCGCTTTGCGGAGTTCCCGGCGTTTTTGTGCGGCTTCCCATTCTTTCTTCTGTTCTTCCGTTACAATCGCAATATCGGGAACTTCCTTGGGGTGTCCCTGGCAATCGATGGCCACCATATCAATGTAAGCCTGGTTAATCATTTCTCTGCGGCCGTCCAGTGCTTCCCGGTACGTATCCACGCGGATCTCCATGGAAGTTCTGCCTACGCAGGTTACCCAACCGCGCAGAACGATCATATCGCCGGTGTAAGCCGGAGCGCGGAACTGCAGGTTATCGATGGCGGCGGTGGTGATCGTGCTTCCGCAATGGCGCATGGCAACAATGCCCGCAAGCTCGTCGATCCATTTAAGCAGTTGCCCGCCGAACAGCCTTCCGTAATGGTTGATGTGGGCCGGGCAGATCAAATACTGCTGCTCGGTCAGAGAATCTTCTACTCGTTTGGTCGGTCTCATGGCGTTGCTCCTTTGCGATATCTACAGCAATTGTATGCGAATACAGGCGGTTTGTCAAGACAACGATCCGCTCGTGTGGCAGAGCAAAAAGAAAAAGGCAGGTGCCGCAGCACCTGCCTCTTATTATGCCAATACAGAGATCACAGCAGCACGGAGTAAATTTCTTCGCCACCGTTGACGAAGACCTCCACTACGTAGCCGTCCCGCAAAATTTTCAGATCCGTGATCTCGCCTTCATACACCACCGGTTCTCTGTTTTCGCGCTCAATGATAAAGCCGGTTTCCGTCCGCTTCACGGCGGGATCGCTGTCCGTCAGCAGGTGCTGAAGTTCTTGAACGGGGTAGCCCACGATTTTGCCGTCCACAAATTTGATCTCTCTGGGAACAGACATGCAGCCCACATCTCGCGGGGCGTAGCCGCTGTATTTCCAGCCGGGAATCCAGGAGATCAGAATATTCCGGCCAAGATGGTCGCGGAAAACCTGTCCGGCATACTGATCCGGGCCTTTGTCCACTTCAGCCATGTGCTTGATCGTGAATTTTTCATCTTCAAACGTACCGTACATCATGGAGAAATAGTGTTCTTTCTCCAGCGGGCAAACCGATGCCGCCAACAGATACAGACCGTTCTCCGCCTGCATGAACGACGGGCACTCCGTGTATTTGCAATCGGCCCACTCGCTCATAATCCCGCTATATTCCCAATGAAAAAGGTCGCCGCTCTTATACAGCAGCAGGCGGCCGGCCTTATCCTCCGGATTGCCGGTGGCCATCACGCAGTAATACTGCCCGTTGATGCAGCAAACGGCAGGGTCGCGGAAATCATGGCCGCCGGTCACCGGGTAATGGTCGATCACCGGATTATTTTTGTATTTTTCAAAATGAATGCCATCGGTGGAATACGCCACGCTGACCGTCTGTTCGCAGGCTTCACCGTGGACGGATGCATAGAACAGATACAGCGTATCGTCTTTCACGATCGCGGTGCCGGACCAACAGCCGTTGTTTTCGTATTCGTTTTCGGGGTACAGCGCCACGGGCAGCTCTTCCCATTCCAAAAAATCCTTTGTCCGCGCGTGGCCCCAGTGCATGGGCTGTTTCCATGGCACTTCGTAATCGGGCGCATGCTGGTAGAAAATATGGTAATACCCCTGAAAATAAACCAGGCCGTTGGGATCGTTCCGCCAACCCTTGGCGGGGCTGTAGTGGTAGCGCAATTTCTGTAAATAATCCATAACGTTCACTCCTTGTCTTCAAAACAAAAGAATACATCTATTTTATAGCACATCCACCGGCAGACTGCAACCACTTTTATGCAGCACACCCACTTAAATAAAAAAGCAGATGCTGTTGCATCTGCCTTTGTGTGGTTGCGGAGATGGGATTTGAACCACATGACCT
>JAFYOA010000048.1 GCA_017547865.1 Clostridia bacterium | reverse complement strand
TGGCTGCACATGGGCGATATGGGCCAGATGGACGAAGACGGCCACCTGTATATGGCCGGCCGCGGCTCCATCAAGCGCTTTGGCGGCGGCTTCCTGGATTATCTCCCCATGGAAAATAAGCTGGCCGATGCCAACATTCCCGGCATTGTGGACCAGTTCTTCGTGAATATTCCGGACGAGGACCACAAGGGCTACTACGAGCCTTACCTGTATGTGGTTCTGCAGGACGGTTACTCCATCGATGACATTCGCAATGCCGTAACCGAGGCGTTGGAAGCGCACATGGTGCCCACCCACATCATTCAGCTGCCGGAGCGTCCCTTCTGGCACTTCAAGACCAACCGTATCGGCCTGACCGAGAAGGTGCTGGAAGCCCGTGCCGCCCGTGCCCGCCAGATGCGCCGCGAACCCAAGGCTGAAGTATCCGCACCTGCACCGGTACAGCGCGTGGAAAAGCGCGTGGTCGTACAGCAGGGCATTCCGGAAGAAGTGGTCATTGTGGTTGTGCTGCTTTCTCTGGTACTGGGTCTCATCGCCCTGGTCGGCGGCTTCTTCACCACCGGCATCACCCAGGTGATCCTGTTCACCGCCGCAGTGTGCTTCCTGGTGCACTCTCTCATCGAGCTGCTGCTGGTTGTACTCACCTTGCTGACAAGGAAATAAAGAATACATTTTTGCAGGCATCTGTTTTTACAGGTGCCTGTTTTTTATTCCCGCGGTTCTTCTTTTCTTTTTGGCTGCATAGCATGCACAGGAGGGATGACCATGAAGAAAACTCTTTGCACCGCGCTGGCGCTGTTGGTTCTGCTCACCGCCTGCAGTGTGCCCGCGGCACCTCATCCGCCGGTATTGCGCTTTCAAAATGCGCCGATAGTGCTTACGCAGGGGGAATTGGTGCTACGGGGGCGACTTGATTTTGCGGGAACGGACGGAGCTAAGCTGAAACTGGAAACACCCGATCCGGCCGCCGGCGGCTGTTTCTCCCTATTGGGTGGAGTATATTCCGTCACCTACGGAGATGTAACCCTGCAAGCACCCGCAAATGGCTG
This sequence comes from Clostridia bacterium, assembly GCA_017547865.1. Next base: position 2,767 of record JAFYOA010000048.1, on the reverse strand, counting down.
TATTTACTCTTTTTTGCGCGATTTACATCGAATCGGCACCCAATGCGGTTTTATTAAAAAGGGCTTGTGGGGCCTGCCAGAGCACGCAGAGGTGCTTCTTACCACGGATGAAAACGGAACGCCGCTGAAGTTGTGGAACGAAAAAGAAAACTGGGCTGCGGAATTTTTCTGAAAACGATTGACCCCGGCATTCCGCCGCAGTATACTGGTAGCAACAACTGCCCTGCGGGATGGAGGAATTGCCATGCGTATTGTAACTCAAACCGAAACATTGGCCCGTTTTTATACCGATGAAGAAGCCGTACAGATTTTGGCCAAAGCAGGCTTTGATGCCATCGACTGGTCCTTCTTTGATATGCTGAAGGACGATAACATTTGGTGCAGCGACGATTGGAAAGCCCACGCCGAAAGCGTGAAGCAGACCGCCGCAGCCTGCGGCATCGGTTTCCGCCAGGCCCACGCCCCCTTTGCCCCTTATTTTGGCGACGAAGAAAAGACCCCGGCCTTGTGGGAAAAGATTCTGCGTGCCATGGAGGCTGCCGCTTACATGGGCGTAAAAAACATTGTGGTGCACCCCATTCAGCACCTGCCCTATGCCAAAAACAAGCAATTGCTGTTCGATATGAACGTGGCTATGTATAAAAAGCTCATTCCCTATTGCGAGAAGTTTGGTATTCGGGTGTGCTGCGAAAATATGTACCAGTACGATCATAAACGGGAAGTGATCGTAAACAGCATTTGTGCCGATCCGGAGGAGTTCTGCGCCCTGCTGGACGCCATTGACAGCGAGTGGATCATCGGCTGCCTGGACATCGGTCACAGCGCCCTCACGGGGTACGATCCCGCAGAATTCATTGAAACCATGGGCCCGAAGCGCCTGCAGTGTCTGCACGTGCACGATGTTGATTACAAGCATGACTGCCACACCATGCCCTACATGCAGAAGCTGGATTGGGAATCCGTTATGGCCGCACTGGCGAAGATCGGCTTTACCGGTGACTTTACGTTGGAGGCCGACAACTTCCTCAAGCAGTTCCCCAAAGAACTGCAGCCGGACGCCGCCTGCCTGATGGCAAAAACCGCCCGTTACCTGACCGGACGATTTGAAGCAAACAAAGCATAACTGCACATAAAAAGAGGAGACTGCCCAAAAAGACAGTCTCCTTTTTCATTTTAAAAAACAGCAAAATTCAGTGCGCTTACAGCACCTGTTTAAAGGCCTCCGGCAGGTGGGCGATCAAGTCGGTGGGCTGCATGGCATACTGGGTCAGTTCCGCTTCGCACAGATCACCGGCCAAACCATGCAGGTACACCGCAGCCGCAGCGGCGCCTTCCGTGGGCATTTTCTGCGCCGCAAATGCGGCCGCCAGACCGGCCAGCACATCTCCGCGGCCACCCTTGGCCATGCCAGCATTGCCGGTGGGGTTCACCAGTACGTTCTCCCCGACTGCAATCACCGTGGCTGCGCCTTTCAGCACCGCAACGGCATTGTACCGCCGGGCAAACAGCTTTGCCATGGAGATACGGTCTGTCTGCACCTCCGGAATCGTCCGGCTCATCAGCCGCGCCATTTCACCGGGGTGCGGGGTAACCACCAGCGGGCAGCGGCGTTTGCGCAGCAGCAGCGGCTCTTTCGCCGCCAAATTCAGCCCGTCGGCATCCAGCACCACCGGGCATTCGGCGTTTTCCAGCACCGTCTGCACCTTATCCATGGCCTTCATCCCCAGGCCGCAGCCAATCAGGCAGGCATCCATTTGGCCCAGCATTTGCTGCAAAGCCGCTTTGCTTTCTTCGGTCAGGCAGCCGTCCGGTTCTTCATCCAGGGGCAAAAACACCGCCTGGGGCAGCACAGGGGCCATCACCGGGTACAGCGCCCGTGGAACCGCCGCATACACCAGCCCCACGCCGCAGCGCAGCGCCGCCTGCACCGCCATGATGGCTGCACCGGCCATTCCCACGCTGCCGCACACGCACAGCAGTTTTCCAAAGGTACCTTTATTGCCCTCCGGGTCACGGGTGGGCAGCAGTTTTTTTACTGTTTTATTCTCCAAAAGGGCGAAGCTGCCGCCGGCATCCAACAGGTCTTCTTCCTCCACACCGGCGGAGCAAACGTGCACCTGCCCGCAAAAACGTTTGGCGGGGTAAGAAACATGGGCGGGCTTGAGGGCAGAAAAAGCCGCGGTATGATCGGCCTGCACGCACTCACCGCGCACGGCAGCGGTATCGCATTCGGCACCGCTGGGAAGATCGGCGGAAAAGACCACAGCCGGGCTTTCGTTCACCGCGCGAATGAGCGGCACCAGCGCGCCCTGGGGCGCACCCACAAAACCAAAGCCAAACATGGCATCCACGATGATATCCGACTCCATTGCCTCATCTGCGGCGTCCTCCGGGCTGTAGAGCACCGGAACTTCCTCCGGCACGGTAAGAAACGCACGGCCGGCAAGCGGCGAAGAAACACCACCCTGTACCAGCGCCATGGTAACCAACGCACCGTGCTCGTGCAGAATACGGGCGCAGATGAAGCCATCGCCGCCGTTATTGCCCTTGCCGCAGAGCACCAGCACTTTTTTGCCGGCAGGCGGGGCATACTGCAGAACGAGATCGGCCAGCGCTTCGCCGGCCAGCTTCATCAGAGTAAACATATCGGTGCCGCGGGCAACAGCAAATTGCTCTGCCCGCTGCATTTCTTCTTTTGTAAGGATCAGCATAAAAGCACCTCCGGAGTTTTGTATTTATCCATGGAAAGAATTCGACAAAGCATTTA
>JAFYOA010000047.1 GCA_017547865.1 Clostridia bacterium | reverse complement strand
GGGCATGGTATCGGTCTCGCGCTGGGCAGGGCCACCGCAGCAGGGGCAGGTGGTGCTCACCCAGTCGGTCATCTTGGCCAGAGGAGATTCGCCGGTATCGGTGGGCTCGTAGGATTCCACGTTGGGCAGTTCCAGCGGGAGTTCGCTTTCGGGCAGAGCCACATAGCCGCACTTCTCGCACTTGACAATCGGGATGGGCTCGCCCCAGTAACGCTGACGGGAGAAGACCCAGTCGCGCAGCTTGAAGTTCACCTTGCGGTGACCAAAGCCCTGTTCTTCCATATGGGACTTGATCTTTTCCTTGGCTTCTTCCACGGTGAGACCGTCGAGAATGCCGGAGTTGACCATGAAGCCGGTTTCGCAATCGGTGAAGGCTTCTTCCTCCACGTTACCGCCCTTCACCACTTCGATGATGGGCAGACCGAACTTCTTGGCGAATTCCCAGTCACGAGTATCGTGGGCAGGCACGGCCATAATGGCGCCGGTGCCGTAAGACACGAGAACGTAGTCGGAGATAAAGATCGGGATTTCTTTGCCGGTGAGGGGATTGATGGCCAGAACGCCGTCCAGCTTTACGCCGGTCTTGTCTTTGGCAACTTCGGTACGCTCAAAATCAGACTTACGGGCGGCTTCGGCCTGGTAGGCGCGAACGGCATCCATATTGGCGATGCGGTCGGCCCACTTATCAATATGGGGATGCTCCGGAGAAATAACCATGTAGGTAGCACCGTACAGGGTATCCGGGCGGGTGGTGTACACGGTGAGAGTATCGCCGGCGGTGGTCTTGAAGTCCACTTCGGCGCCTTCGCTGCGGCCGATCCAGTTTCTCTGCTGGGTCTTTACGCGCTCAGGGTAATCCACATCGTTCAGGTCATCCACCAGGCGCTGGGCGTAGGCGGTGATCTTCAGCATCCACTGGCTCTTCATCTTGTTGATGACTTCGCTGCCGCAGCGCTCGCACACACCGTTCACAACTTCTTCGTTGGCCAGCACGCACTTGCAGGAGGTGCACCAGTTAACGGCCATTTCCTTCTTATAGGCCAGGCCGTGCTTGAACAGCTGCAGGAAGATCCACTGGGTCCACTTGTAGTATTCGGGATCGGTGGTGCTCACTTCGCGGCTCCAGTCGAAGGAAATACCCAGGGACTGGATCTGTTTCTTAAAGCGGGCAATGTTCTGCTGGGTAACGATGGAAGGATGGATGTGGTTCTTAATGGCATAGTTTTCTGTGGGCAGACCGAAAGCATCCCAGCCGATGGGGTACATAACGTTGTAGCCCTGCAGGCGGCGCTTACGGGCAACGCTGTCCAGTGCGGTATAAGGACGGGGATGGCCCACATGCAGACCCTGGCCGGAGGGATAGGGGAATTCGATCAGGGCATAGAACTTCGGCTTATCCGAAGTGTTGGAGGCATGAAAAACACCGGCGTCTTCCCAGTTTTTCTGCCATTTTGCTTCCAGGTTTTTGGGATCATACTTGATCATACGGTATCATTTCCTTCTTTCTGAAATGGAACGGCTTCGCCATCGCTCCACAGGCGGTCGAGGTCGTAATATTCCCGGGCTTCGGGGGTAAATATATGCACAACGACACTTGCGTAATCCAGCACGACCCAGGTACCGGAACCATAGCCTTCTTTGCCGTAGTGAGCAATGGAACGCTTGTCCATGGCTTCTTCCACGGCTTCGGAGAGGGCACGCACGTGGGTGGTACTGTTGCCGGTGGCAAATACAAAGTAGTCTGCCAGGCTGGAGATGGCATCGATGCGC
>JAFYOA010000046.1 GCA_017547865.1 Clostridia bacterium | reverse complement strand
GGCGCCAATGGGCAGGCCATCCGGTGCGGGGGTGGGGCCGGCGTAATACACCGCTGCGCCATCCCATTCAAACGGTAGCGGTTCCCCTGCTGCCATTTGGGCAAACATCCGCTTGTGGGCGGCATCGCGGGCGGTGTACACCGTGCCGGAAAGCAGCACGCGGTCACCTGCACGCAGGGTGGGGGCCAGTTCTTTCAGTTGATCGGTATGAACAGCAATTTCTTTCATCTTGTTTCTCCAAAAAAATCGGACGGATGCAGCCGCACAGGCAGCCGCATTCGTCCGGATGGTTCAAAATGCAAGTTTGACGGAGATGGATCAGTTGCGGCTCTTGAAGATATCCATGATATCGTCGAAAGCCTTGTCATCCAGCTCGGCAGCCTTCTTTTCGGGCTGCTTTTCGGTGGCAGCCACAGCTTCGCCGCCCACAGCCGGGAAGCCGGTAGCGATGACGGTGACGACCATTTCGTCTTCCAGAGAATCATCGAAGGCAGCACCCCAAATGATGTTGGCATCTTCGTGGGCACGGTCGGAGATGATCTGAGAAGCGGCATCGATCTCGTCGAGGGCGATGTCGGGAGAAGAGGTGATGTTGATGATCACACCCTTGGCGCCGTTGATGGCGGTCTCCAGCAGGGGGCTGGAAATGGCAGCGTTGGCAGCCTGCTCAGCCTTGTCGCGGCCGGAAGCACGGCCCACGCCCATGTGAGCGTAACCGGCATCCTGCATAACGGACTTCACGTCTTCGAAGTCCAGGTTAACGATACCGGGAACCTGAATCAGGTCGGAGATGCTCTGCACGCCCTGACGCAGCACGTCGTCGGCGATTTCGAAAGCATTGGCCAGAGTGATGCGCTGGTCGCTGACGAGCTTCAGACGCTCATTGGGGATAACCACCAGGGAGTCTACATTTTCGCGCAGAGCGGCAATGCCCTTTTCGGCCTGCTCCATACGGCGCTTGCCTTCAAAAGCAAAGGGCTTGGTTACGATACCAACGGTCAGAGCACCCAGTTCGCGGGCGATCTTGGCAACGATGGGAGCAGCACCGGTACCGGTACCACCGCCCATACCGGCGGTAATAAAGACCATGTCGGCACCACGCAGGGCAGACTGGATAATGTCACGGGATTCTTCAGCAGCTTTGGCGCCAACTTCGGGCTTGGAACCGGCACCGCGGCCGCCGGTGCTCTTTTCACCCAGCTGAACCTTCTGAGAGGCCTTGGAACGGGCGAGAGCCTGCTTATCCGTATTCATGCAAATGAATTCGACGCTGCGGATACCAATGGTAGCCATGCGGTTCACGGCGTTGCCGCCGCCGCCGCCAACACCAATAACTTTAATTACCTGAGGGGCTTCTTCAATCTGTGTATCAATTTCGAAAGGCATGTATAATTTCCTCCTTAATATTATCTGGGTCACCCTGAAAAGGGCATGATTTCATATGATATGACATATTATAAATTAGCATATCTTGCGAAAAATTTCAAGATTTAGTTTTGATTTTTTCAAAAAATTTCGCAATTTTATTCTTCGGCCGATGCTGTATCCTCCGAAGAAGCGGACGGGTCATCCTCTCCCCCGCTCTCCAAAGCGGAAGAGACACCTCCCTCCTGCCCGGAAACGTCTTCCGAAGAAGAGCTTTCCGGCTGCGAGACTACGACCTCCGGCGCAAAATACGCCTTGTTGTTGTCCCGGGTCAAAGAAAGATCCAGCACACCGCGGTCGGTGCTGCTCAATCCGTCTCCGCCTTCGGCTTCAACAATTTTCATGCCAAAACGGATCTTATAGGTGAGATCCGTCGGGCTGCCGAGTTTCATGGTGATCCGACCGTCGTACAGAAGAGATATGTCGTACACATCCGTCATGTCCGCGTAGTTCACCCTGGTCACATTCTGCTCCTGCAGAACAGCAGTGATCTCTTCGTAAGCCCGGGCTGCGGTCTCGTCTTTGATCTCCACATCGTCACCGGGTTCATAAGAAGCCAACTGCAGACCGTTTACACAGAAGTAGCCCTGGGGCTGTATGGTGTGCCGTTCCAGTATACGGCCGGCATCGCTCACCAGCAGGTAGGTTCCGCCGGTGGAAAACACCGTGGCAGGCACGGCTTCGGCCACGCAGATCTCCACTTTGTCCGGAAAATGCCGCTTGATTTCCACGCTGCCGATCCAGGGGAACAGATCATCCACCGCGTTCACCGCTTTTTCTTCCGGCAGGAATAGCAGGTTGTCCTCTGCGGTAATGCCCGCCGCGACCCGGATATTCTCCGGATCGTAACGGGTGGTTCCGGTCACCGTTACCGTTTGCACCTTAAACAGGGTACGCACCGCAAATACGGCCGCCACCGAGATAAGAACCAGCACCGTAAGCACACCAACGACCACAGCAGTACGGCGGCGCCGGCGCATTTTTTCATAACCGGCCCGACGGCGTTCGGCATCCGTCTTCCGCACGGTGGTGCCGGGGGGAACGGTACGCTTTGGTTTCTCCCGTTCGCTGTACATCTCCGGTTTGGCCGGTGTATGCTTGCGGCGTACAGGTGTGGGCGATACCTTCCGCTCTTTAATTTTCATTGCGGCGCGTTCTTCGGTACGTTCCCGCTGCCGCTGGTTGGTCTTTGCTGTTGTCCGGGGTTGTTCCGGGCTGCGTATGGTACGGCGGGTCTCCCCGCTGCCGATGGGCCGTATATTGGAAGGCCGTTTGGCACCGGTGGGGTGCACTTCTTTCTGCACCGTCCGCCGTTTGTTACCGTCCATCTCCTGTCACCTCCTGCCTGTTTATCATTTCAAATCTCCTTTTTCAAGTCATGTTCCGCAGCGCCCTGCGCGCACGCCAACCGCCGCCAGGCTTTTTTCCAGTGCCTCGTAGCCCCGGTCAATCAGCCCTGCATTTTCGATGATCGTTCTGCCGCAGGCTGCCGCTCCGGCAATCGCCAGTGCCGCTCCGCCGCGAAGATCGCGGGCACACACCCGTGCGCCCCACAGCCGCCGCACACCTTCCACTACGGCCACTTTTCCCTCCGTGCGGATATTCGCGCCCATGCGCACCAGTTCCGGCGCATGCTTAAAACGGCTTTCAAATATATTTTCCACAAAAATACTGGTTCCCCGCGCCACCGCAGCCGCTGCCATCAGCAGCGCCTGGGAATCGGTGGGAAAGCCGGGATACGGCATCGTACGCACCGGCGGCAAAGCCCGCAGGCGCTCCGGCGCCTGCAGCCAGATCGTATCGACCGCAGTGTGGATGGTACAGCCGGCTTCTTCCAGTACGGGCAGTACCGGTTCCAAATGCTGGGGACAGGCCCGTTCCAGGCAGATTTCTCCGCCGGTGGCCGCGGCCGCGGCCAAAAACGTGGAAGCCCAGATGCGATCCGGGATCACCCGGTGTTCCGCCCCATGCAAAGGGCGCCCACCCTCTATTCGCAGTGTACCTTCGCCGGCGCCGTAAACTTTGGCACCGCAGCGGTTCAAAAACTCTGCCAGGTCCGCGATTTCCGGTTCCCGGGCAGCGTTTTTTACCACAGTTTCTCCTTTGGCGCACACAGCGGCCAGCAAAATGTTTTCCGTTGCCCCCACGCTGGGGAACGGCAGAACAATTTCTGCACCGCGCAGACCTTCGGGAGCCAGGCACCGCAGCCGGCCGCCGGATTCCTCGATCCGCGTACCCAGCTTTTTCAGTGCCGCAATATGTATATCAATGGGCCGCGCGCCGATTTCACACCCGCCGGGGAAGGTCACTTCTGCCTCTCCTGTACGGGCCAGCACCGGCCCCAAAAACACGATGCTGGAACGCATTTCCCGCATCAGGGCATCGGGTATGCAGCTGCACACCGGCCCGCTGCTGTCCACGCAGATCGTATCGCCGTCTCTGCGGCAGCGGCAGCCCAAATGCTCCAAAATCGCACAGCAGGCCGTTACGTCCGAAAGCGCAGGACAGCCGTGCAGGATCGTTTCTCCGCGGCACAACAGGGCAGCCGCCAGCAAAGGCAGTGTACTGTTCTTGGAACCCTGCACCGGAATGGAGCCTTCCACCCGGCAGGGGCCGCAAATGGTAAGACAAGCCAAATCAAACACCTCACCGTCGTTCAAACTATTACTATCGTATGAACGGCGGCCGAAAGAGGTGATTTACTCGCCCAGCACTTCCTTGATGATTTTGTAAATGCGCTCGTTGGTATCGAGAATCGCCATGGCACGGGCGTTTTTGCTCAGTTCTTCCACTGCGCCGGGGGTGCTGTACAGTTCATCCACCACCCGGCACAGCTTTTCACCGGTCAGGTCTTTTTCTTCGATGATCTTCGCCGCATTGCGGTTCACCAGGGCCATGGCATTGTGATACTGGTGGTTTTCTGCCACGTTGGGAGAAGGAATCAGCACCGAAGCCTTGCCGGTGGCCTGGATCTCACTGAGGGAGATAGCACCGGCACGGGAGATGACGATATCCGCCGCCGCGTAGCAGTCATTCATGTTGTTGATGTATTCACGGATATCCAGCTGCGGGTTTTCGGCAGGGTCGGCGCCCTTTTCTTTCAGGGCATCCGGGAACCACGTGCCGTACTGGCCATAGGCATGGATATGCTGGAACTTCTTGTCTTTGCTGCTGTGCACGATGAGATCGAGAACAGCCTCGTTGACACGCTGGGCACCCAGGCTGCCGCCGATGGACAGCACCACCGGACGATCGTCCAGATTCAGCTTTTTCCGGGCTTCCTCACGGTCGGCACGAAGGATCTCGGCGCGGATGGGGTTGCCGGTAAGCACACAGTTATCGGTGCGCTTAAAATATTTTCTGGCATCGTCCACTGCCAGCATCACCCGCTTTGCTTTGCGGGAAAGAGCCTTGGTGGTCATGCCGGGGTAAGCGTTCTGTTCGTGGATCACGCAGGGAATGCCCATGTTCATGGCGG
>JAFYOA010000045.1 GCA_017547865.1 Clostridia bacterium | reverse complement strand
TACCTGCGGTACCACCGGTGAAGCTGCCACCATGACCGAGGAAGAGCATTGTGAAGTGATGCGCCACACCATTGAGAAAGTGGCACACCGTATTCCCGTCATCGCCGGTACCGGCAGCAACGATACCGCTTTCGCTATCCAGCTTTCCCAAAAAGCGGAAGCAATGGGTGCAGATGGTCTCCTGCTGGTCACTCCGTACTACAATAAGACTTCTCAGAAGGGCCTGGTGGAGCATTTTACCGCCATCGCCAACGCTGTGTCTATTCCCTGCATTCTGTACAACGTACCTTCCCGTACCGGTTGCAACATTCTGCCTGCCACCTATGCCAAACTGGCTAAGGTAGAAAATATTGTTGCCACCAAGGAAGCCAACGGTAATATCTCTGCTGCGGCACAGACCATCGCACTGTGTGGCGATGAGCTGGATGTGTATTCCGGTGAAGACAGCCAGACGCTGGCTATGATGGCTATGGGTGGTATCGGTGTTATCTCTGTGTTTGCCAATGCACTGCCCAAGCAGATGCACGATCTGACCGACGCTATGCTGAAGAGCGATTTGATCACTGCCCGGAAGATCCAGAATGAATATCTCGATCTGATGGATGGTTTCTTTATGGATGTGAATCCGATTCCGGTGAAGACTGCATTGAATATGATGGGCTTCAACTGCGGCGGCTGTCGCCTGCCGCTGACCAGCATGACGGAAGAAAATGATGCCGCCATGAAGGCAATGCTGAAAAAACACGATCTGATCTGATTTTGGATTTTTAGGATGTGAAAAAATGATTCGTATTCTTCTCAGTGGATGTAACGGTCATATGGGACGCGTGATTCGTTCCATTGTTGCCGGCAGAAACGACTGCTGCATCTGTGCCGGTGTGGATATCAATCCGGAGCCTGCGGAATTTCCGGTCTATACATCTTTTGACGATGTGACCGAGCCCGCCGATGTGGTGATTGATTTTTCTCACACAAGCGTATTGTCTCCCCTGCTTGCCTATGCGGAAAAGCATCCGGTCGCGCTGGTGCTCTGCACTACCGGCTACAATGCCGAGCAGACACAGCAGGTGCGTGATGCAGCTAAAAAAATGCCGGTATTCTATTCCCGCAATATGTCCATCGGCATCAATCTTCTGATCGGTCTTGCCAAAAAGGCTGCGCAGGTTTTGGGCGATGATTTCGACATTGAGATCATCGAGAAGCATCATAACCAAAAGATTGACGCTCCCAGCGGCACTGCTTTGATGATTGCGGATGCAATTGCCGGTGAACGTGATACGGAAAGCAAATACGTGTACGATCGGCACTCCCGCCGTCAAAAGCGTGAAAAAGCAGAAATCGGTCTGCATGCCGTGCGTGGCGGTACCATTGTTGGTGAACACGAAGTGATCTTCGCCGGTAACTCCGAAGTGATCACTCTTTCCCATTCTGCTCAGTCGAAGGAAGTATTTGCAGCCGGTGCGGTAAATGCTGCTGTTTACATGGCAGGCAAACCGGCCGGACTATACGATATGGCGGATTTGATTTAACGGAGGATAATGAACTATGGGAGATAAAACCGTTGTCAGTTATATCAGCGATATCACGCTGGTGACACTGCAGAATTGCTCTGCCAATATGGAAGATATCACGAAGGTGCTGAAAGGAATTTCGGATGCCGGAGTAAATATCGATATGATTTCTTTGGCCCCTACCCACGGTGCCCTTACGGATTTTTCCTTTACCATTGATGATAACGATCTGTTTACCTGTATTTCTGAGCTGAGAAGCAGCACGGATTCCAAATTCATTGTGAGCAACGGCAATTATAAGCTTTCTGTGTACGATCCGGACATGAAGAATACTCCCGGTATCGCTTTCAAGGTTCTGAACGCCGCTGCTTCCGTTCATGCGGATGTCCGTCTAATTTCCACTTCCGAAGTGGAGATTTCCTTCCTGGTGACTTCCGCTGATTTTGAGCGCACTCTGGAAGCTGTACAGAGAGCCATGAACTGAAATAACAAAAGCTCTTTCACTTTTTTGTGAAAGAGCTTTTTTCTATACCAAAAAAGAGCGATGCATTTCTGCACCACTCTTTTGCTTGCGTTATTTCAAAATACCGCCGGAACCCCAATCTTCCAGCTCAAAGAACTGGATATACAGGCGCTTGGCAGGAACCCCGCAGCATTCTTCCATAATTTCGGAAGCTGCTTTAACGAATGCTGCTTTTGCTTCTTTCGGACTGCTTCTAAGCAGACGAACATCGATGTCGGCGCAAGGAGTACCGGGATCGCCGATTTCAATAAAGCAATCGGGCTCGATACGGATCATGGAATTTTCGCGGGTTTTACCGGGAATCAGCGTGACGGCAATGGCGAACTTTTCGCGCAGTTCGGCGCAAGCCTCTCGGCTCAGGGGTTGATTTACAGATACATGAATAAATGGCATAATATAACACCTCCGTATATCATCATAAACGGATTCGTTGCCTGTGTCAATCGTAATCAATAAATCTCCCGCTGTCAATATGTACAATTATTACAGTTAACGATTTAATGATTTGCCATTTTTCTTGTTTCTATTGCTTTTTATGGCCAAATAGTGTATAATATATAAAAATTTAGTTTCAAAAACAAACAATGTAAAAGGAGTCTTGCAAAATGTCCGCAGCAGATATGTCCAAAGTTCGCCAGGACAAAATCGATCTGGAAACAACATCGATCTCCGAGCGAAATAAACTTATCCTTAGCCTGATGTGGCCAGCTTTGGCGGAAAATATTCTTGCCTCACTGGTGTCTATGGCGGATACCATCATGGTTTCCGGTGTTGGCGAACATGCCGTTCGTGCGGTTGGTCTGTGTATGCAGCCTCGTATGATCATGTTCACCTGCTTTATGGCTTTGGGTACCGGTGCAACCGCGTTGGTGGCCCGTGCCAAAGGTGCGCGCAATCGTGATGAAGCCAATACGGTTCTCCGTCAGGTCTTGATGCTCAGCGTTTTCCTGATTGCTATTCTCTGCGTCGCCATGTCTTTCTTCTGCCGTCCGCTCATTTCCTGGATTGCCGGCGGAAACATCGGTGCTGATACGGTTAATGCCGCGGTTGAGTATTTCTACGTGCAGATTGCAGGTTTCCCCTTCCTCGCTCTTTCTGCTGTTATGACAGCTGTGCTTCGCGGTTCCGGCAATACCAAGGCTTCTTTCTATTCCAATACCGCTGCAAACATCGTAAACGTTATCTTCAACTATCTGCTTATCGGCGGCAACTTCGGGTTCCCGAAGATGGGTGTCATGGGCGCTTCCGTTGCTACTGTTCTCGGCCAGGCTGTTGCCTGCGGTTTCTGCTTCTATCTTCTGGTTTCCAATACCCAGTTTGTACATCTCAACTTTAAAGAGAGCTTTAAGCCCGATTTCACCATGATCAAGCGTATTACCAACATCGGTATTCCCGCACTGGGCGAACAGCTGATTATGCGTGTCGGCCTGCTGGCTTTCACCACCATCGTTACCTCTCTGGGTGATGAAGCTTACACCGCACATACCATCGCCATCAACATTCAGTCTCTCTCCTTCACCACCGGCATGGCGTTTGGTATTGCCACCACGACCCTCACCGGTCAGTGCCTGGGCCGCAAGCGTCCCGATTTGGCACAGGATTACATCAAGCTCACTCAGCGTTGGAGCTACGGTGTTTCTTTCATCGTTGCCATTCTGCTGTTCTTCATGGGTGGCTTTGTTGCCCAGTGGTACACCGACGAAGCTGCGATCATCACCATGGTTGCTTCTGTTTTGAAGATCGTCGCTATCGTGAACCCGCTGTCCAATGCCCGCTTTGTGTACAACTCTGCTCTGCGCGGCGCCGGCGATGCCAAATTTACCGCCGTGTGCACCTTTGTCGGTCTTATCATTGTTCGTCTGCCTGTGGCAGTTCTGCTGGTTAATGTTCTGAATCTTGGTATCATTGGTGTGTGGATCGCTTTCTCTGCTGATCCGGTTGTGATTTACCTGATGGCCAAGCTTCGTTGGCACAGCGGCAAGTGGGCCAAGATCAAAGTTTGATGATAAATTTCAAACAAAAAACTTGTATTTTATCCCCAGAAACTATATAATGTATGTAAGGCGTGGTTTTTCCCCACGCTTTACTGCTAAATATAAACCAAAAATCCAAATGCAAAGGAGTTAATCAAAATGGTAGATCTGAAAGCAAAACCGTTCTATCTCGATGACGAAGGCGTCAAATGGGTCATGGACACCATCGCCAGCATGACCGACGAAGAAAAAGTCGGCCAGCTGTTCGTAAACATGGTGCATGATTTCAGTACTGACGGCATCATCAAGGTTGCCGAAAAGTATCATCCCGGTGCCCTGCGTTATCAGAGCAAGTCCGCAGAAGAACTGTGGACCATGATCAAGACTTTCCAGGAGCACAGCCGCATCCCGTTGCTGGTTGCTTCCAACTGCGAAGCCGGTGGTAACGGCGGTGTCGGCGGCGGTACTGCTGTTTCCTGCGGTGCTGCTACGGCTGCTTCCAAAGATCCCGATGTGGCCTACAAGGCTGCTAAGGTCGGCGGCACCGAAGCTATGGCCATCGGTTCCAACTGGAACTTCGCTCCCATCGTTGACCTGCTGCAGAACTGGAGAAACACCATTGTGCAGACTCGCTCTTTCTGCGATGATCCCGATGAAACCATCGCTTATGCAAAGGCCTTTATGAAGGGCACCGAAGAGTGCGAAATGGCCACCTGCTGCAAGCACTTCCCCGGTGACGGCACCGAAGAAAACGACCAGCACCTGATGATGGGCATCAACGATCTGCCCGCCGATGAGTGGATGGCTTCCTTTGGTAAGGTTTACAAGGAACTCATCGATTTCGGTGTGAAGACCATCATGGCCGGTCACATTGCTCAGCCCGCCTGGCAGCGCAAGCTCGCCGGTAAGGATCTGGACGATCATGAAATCCTGCCCGCTACCCTGTGCCCCGAACTGCTCAACGGCCTGCTGAAGACTGAACTGGGCTTCAACGGTCTGGTTGTTACCGACGCGTCTCACATGATCGGTATGTTCGGTTCCTGCATGCCTCGTTCTGAGCAGCTGCCCCGTGCCATCGCTGCCGGTTGCGATATGTTCCTGTTCTTCAACGATATGGAAGAAGACTATGGCTACATGATGGACGGTTACAAGAACGGCATCATCACCGAAGAGCGTATGACCGATGCTCTGATGCGTATTCTGGGTGTTAAGGCTTCCATCGGTCTGCACAAGAAGCAGGCTGCCGGTACCCTCATTCCTTCTCACGACGGCCTGTCCGTTGTTGGCTGCGAAGAGCACCTGAAGATCGCTGACGAATGCGCCGATAAGTTCATCACTCTGGTTAAGGATACCCAGAAGATGCTGCCCATCAGCCCCGAAACCCACAAGCGTCTGTGCGTCCTCTTCCTGGAAGGCGACGGCCGTGTGGTTGCCGGTCAGCTGATCAAGACCAAGTCCGATGCTAAGCCTCTCATCTTCGAAGAGCTCCGCAAGCGCGGCTTTGAAGTGGATGATCTGGATGATCGTCCGGCCAAGGGCAAGATGGACGAGTTCATGGCTAAGTACGACGCCGTTCTGGTCTTCATCGATCAGGTTGGCTTTGCTCAGTACAACACCATGCGTGTGAAGTGGTCTCTGCCCATCGATCAGCCGTGGTATGCCTGCCAGGTTCCCACCGCTTTCATCAGCCTGTATCTGCCCAACTACCTCATTGACCTCACCATGAGCCGTACCTACATCAACTGCTATCAGGATTCCAAGAACGTTGTTAAGGCCGTGATCGGCAAGATCTGCGGCGACAGCGAATTCAAGGGCACTCCCAGCAATAACGTTTGGTGCGATCGTTGGGATACCAAGCTTTAATTCAATTTTGCATCTCAGGAGTCAGCCACATGGCTGGCTCCTTTCTTTTTGTTATATTTTTTCTTCGAATCCATTTACTAAATCGGACGAAAATGTTAAAATAATAAAGCTTATGCAATTTCTATTTTAGGAGATGACCCACGAAATATGAAAAAGCCGCTTAGCTTTTATCTGTCTATTCTTGCTGCCAAGGGTACCATTCGCTTTATGCGTATGCTTGGCCACAATGCCACGGATTTTCCCGGCAAAGTTGCCCTGCGTCTGTGCCCGGAAGTGCTGAAGTATTTTGATATGCCGAAAACTGTGATTGGTGTAACCGGTACGAACGGCAAAACCACCACGTCCAATCTGATCAATCATATCCTTTCCAGCAATGGGTATAAATTTATCAATAACGCTGCCGGCGGCAATATCAATTCCGGTATTGCCTCTGTTTTGCTGGATAACTGCACCCTGAAGGGTGGCTTTAAGAAAGATCTGGCGTTGTTTGAGATCGATGAACGCAGCGCTCCCCGTATTCTTCCCTATATCACTCTTGATTACCTCGTTTGCACCAATCTGCAGCGCGATTCCATGAAGAGAAATGCTCATACGGAATTTATCTTCAATATTTTGAATGAATACATTTCTCCCAAGACCAAATTGATCCTGAATGGCGATGACCTTATCAGCAGCCAATTGGCCATCAATAATGAGCGTGTTCATTTCGGTTTGAACCAGCTGGAAGGCGAACGCCCGACGGAAGATAATATCATCTGTGATATCCGCAGCTGCCCCAAATGTGGCCATAAACTGGCATACAGCTTCCGGCACTACAATCATATCGGCCGTGCAAAATGCGTGAATTGCGACTTTGGCTCCCCTGCTATCGATTTCGAAACGAAGTCTGTGCAGGATGGATATGCCTTGATCGATCACAACGGAACGGAAGAACGCTATAAGCTTCCGAATCATCGTATTACCGATATTTATAACACCACCGCGGCGATTGCGCTGACCCGTACATTTGGGCTTTCTGCCGAACAGGTTTCCTCCGCTATGGAAAAGCTTGAGATCGTAAAAACGCGCTATGACAGCTTTACCGCAGCCGGTAAGGAAGTGACGGTCTCTCTGGCGAAAGGTCAGAACCCTGTCGCCTGTTCCGCTATGTGCGATTTTATTCGCCATGAGCCCGGCAACAAGGCAGTAATTATGATTTTGGACGATGCCAACGACGCAAAGAACTCTTCTGAGAACATTGCCTGGATCTATGAAACCGACTTTGAATTCCTGCGCGGCGACGATGTTAAGCAGATTGTGATTGCCGGTGTTCGCAGCCACGATTACCTGGTGCGCAGTTTGATCGCCGGGATCGACCGTGAAAAGCTGGCCTGCTGCATGAACGAAGCTGACGCTGTGGGGATGCTGAAACTAGAAAATGTGGACAAGATCCTGATTATGTATGACATCTTCAATGGCGCAGCTCTGAAGACCATCTGTGACCAGCTGAAAGCGCTGCCGGAAGGAGAAAAGAAATGATTATTGAAGCTTTGTATCCGGAAATGTGCAACCTTTTTGGCGACGGCGGTAACATGCGCTACTTGTGCCAGTGCCTTCCCAACGCCGAATATATCACAACTTCATTTGGCGAAACACCCGCCTTTGTACAGAAGGATGTCAGTCTTCTGTATATTGGCCCTATGACTGAAAGTGCGCAGGTGAAGCTGATCGAGGCCTTGAAACCGTATAAAGCACGGCTGCAGGAAATGATCGATAATGGCACCGTGATTTTAGCCACCGGCAATGCTCATGAGATTTTCGGCAAGTGTATTGATGATGTAAACGGTACACACGTAGATTGTCTCGGGCTGTTTGATTATAAAATGACTCGCGACATGATGCGCCGCAGTGAAGGTTTGGCACTGTGCAAATTCGGCGATATGGAAGTGTTTGGTTTCCGCGCTACTTTCACACAGACATTCCTGGGTGAAGGCGTTCCGCATTTTGCAGAAGTTCTGCAGGGCAAGGGCATGAACCGTGAATGTGCTGTGGAAGGAATTCGTGTCAATAACTTTTTCGGTACCTATTTGCTCGGCCCTCTGCTGGTGCTTAACCCCTATTTTACAAAAGATTTGATCCGCAGAATGGGCGGTCCGGAAAATCCGACACTTGCCTTTGAACCGGAAGTTATTCAGGCCTACGATGTGCGAATTAAGGAAGTAAAAGACAGAAAGCTTTCCTGATAATAAAAAGCGTTCCGCCTGCATTGCGCAAGCGGAACGTTTTTTTACTTTTAATCGGCAAACAGTTCATCGCAGAAATAAGCATTGGTGTTGGCGGGACGGCCACGGTGGTCGATCACTTCCACGCGTACGTAACCATCTTTGGGATCTACCCGGAAGGTTGCTTCGGTCACACTTTCCCCCTCCTCTGCCCAGTTGATTTGCCCGCCGCGGCGACCGGCAATGCAAATGATTTTTTCAGCAGGAGAACAGGTGATGTGCAGCTGCCCGTCTTCAAACCAAAGTTCATGGATTTCGGGTCCCTGAGAAGCATTGAAATGTCCGTCTTCTAACGCTTTGGTAATTGTTCTGTACTCCAGTTTATCGGCTTTGATGTACGTAAAGCCGCCAAAAGAATCCCAACTGCGGGTACCGGGATTACCGTGGTTATGGTTATCATCGGTGGCAATGCAGTAGATGCGTTTTCCTTGGTGCAGGAAGTCGTCATATTCATGGGGATTGTAATCATCGTATCCCACAGCTATGCAGCCAAAGTTGCAGATTTCCATGGCATTCATGCCTTCGTAGCGGCTGTATTCGGTAAATCCCTCCCGGGACCAAACTGGATGATTATAGGTTACGAAAAAGCCGGCTTCCCGTCCGCGACGGATCATATCATTGATGCATGCGGCGTTGTATACACGCTCGTAATCAGGTTCGTTTTCATCAAATTTTGTCTGTGCGCTGTATCTTCCCTCGTTTGCGGGGCTGCGGTATTTGCCGCGGTGCCAACATACAATTTTGTCATTGTCCGATTCCAAAGCGATATAGC
>JAFYOA010000044.1 GCA_017547865.1 Clostridia bacterium | reverse complement strand
CGGGAAATCCCAGGCGTGGGAAATAACGGAGAACAGGGATTCGCCGATCTGGGCGGAAATGGCGGCGGCGTTGTCCACAGAGCGATCGCCGATGCCGCGCTTGGGCACGTTGATGATGCGGCGCAGACGGACTTCGTCCTCCGGGTTATTGATCACACTGAGGTAAGCCAGCATATCGCGGATTTCTTTGCGCTCGTAGAAACGGGTGCCGCCGATGATACGGTGCGGAATACCGGATTTAGCAAAGGTACGTTCCAGCGAAAGAGACTGGGAGTTCATACGGTAAAGCACGGCGTAATCAGAGAACTTGCGTCCTTTGGCCACGCCTTCCAGAATCTTATCGGCTACTTTCTGGGCTTCTTCCTGCTCGTTTTCCACGGTGATCATGGTGAGCTTTTCACCTTCGCCGTTGGCGGTCCACAGGGTTTTGCCTTTGCGGCCCATGTTGTTGGAGATCACCGCGTTGGCGGCATCCAGAATGTTCTGGGTGGAGCGGTAGTTCTGTTCCAGACGAATGACCTGGGCATTGGGGAAGGTCTGCTCAAAGCTCATGATGTTCTCGATGGTGGCGCCGCGGAACTTATAGATGCTCTGGTCGTCGTCGCCCACCACACACAGGTTGCCGTGCTTGGAAGCCAGCTGCTTGATGAGCACGTACTGGGCATGGTTGGTATCCTGGTACTCGTCCACCATCATATACTTAAAGCGGTCGGCGTAATATTCCAGCACATCGGGGCATTCGGCAAAAAGCTTCACGGTGTTGACGATCAGATCGTCAAAGTCCATGGCATCGTTGGCCTTCAGGCGCTTCTGGTATTCAATGTACGCCTTGGCAATGATCTGCAGGCGGAAATCGCTGCCGGCACGGCGGGCGTATTCCTCGGGCGTTACCAGAGAATCCTTGGCGTGGGAAATTTCGTTGAGAGCCGTACGGGGGGCCATCACTTTTTCGCTCACAGCCAGGTTCTTCAGCACGTCCTTCATCAGGCGCTTGGTATCGTCGGTATCGTAAATGGTGAAGTGCTTGGAGTAGCCCAGACGGTCACCGTCCCGGCGAAGGATACGGGCGCAGCTGGAATGGAAGGTGGAGGCCCAGATATCGTTGCCGTCCTCGCCCAGCATATTGCAGAGACGCTCTTTCAGTTCACCGGCAGCCTTGTTGGTAAAGGTGATGGCCATCACCTTCCAGGGCTTGCAGCGGGAAACAGACTGATGCTCCCGGACTTCTTCCGGCAGCTCCGCTTCGCCGTTCACATAGGCGCGGCAGGCGGCCACATCTTCGTCGGTCACTTCTTCCGGAA
This sequence comes from Clostridia bacterium, assembly GCA_017547865.1. Next base: position 1,760 of record JAFYOA010000044.1, on the reverse strand, counting down.
TATAGGTGCTGTGGTAGGCAGTGCCGTAACGCAGAATATTGGCGATGCGGTTTACCACCACAGTGGTTTTGCCGCTGCCGGCACCGGCCAAAATCAGCAGCGGACCTTCGGTGCAAAAAACGGCCTGGCGCTGCATATCGTTCATCCGCGCAAAGTCTTTTTCCATAACCTCGCGGCGCAGTTTCAAAAACGCTTCTCTCTCCATTGTGATCATAAATTCAGATCCCTTTCCCTTGCTTGTTCTTTTCTTCCATGATTCAGAACGCTACTTTTCATATTACCATTTTACAATATTTTCAGCAAAATTTCAACTGATGGTGAACAGCTTTTTCTGCTTGCAATCCGCGGCACAATCAACTATAATAAATAAAAGAGAAACCCGAAACCCCGTGAAAGGAACGGTGAACCATGGAAGAATTCAAGCAGTCTCTGAAATTCCCCTACCACGATCATCTTGGTCTGAGCATTTACAGCTGCGGCGTTCACTCCTGCCCGGGCGGGTATTCCTGGGGCCCGGGTATGCGGGATCATTACCTGTTCCACTACATTCTCTCCGGTGAGGGCACCTACAGCAACGGTGAAAAGACCTACAAGCTGAAGCCCGGCGATGGTTTTCTGGCGTTCCCGTCGGAATCGGTGGAATACACCGCCGATGAAAACCACCCCTGGAAATACTGCTGGGTGGGCTTTAACGGCGCCGATGCCCAGCGCCTGGTGGGCCTGACGGGCCTCTCCTCCCAGAACCCCATTTTTCACTACGATGACGACGACAAGCTGGCAAAGCTGCTCTTCGCCATTGTGGAAACCGACAAGACAAAAATTTCTGCCGATGTTCGTCAGCTTTCCAGCCTGATGGCCTTTTTGGCAGAGCTGATTGACCGTTTCGGCAAAACCCCGCCGGAGCACAAAAAAGGCTACCGCTATGTGGAAAAATCGGTGCGCTTCATCGATTTCAACTACTCCCGCAGCATCAATATCGATGACATTGCTGCCAACGTGGGCATCAGCCGCAGCCATTTGTACCGGCTGTTTATGGAGCATTTCTCCCTGCCCCCCAACGAGTATCTCATTCGCTACCGCATAAGCAAAGCGGCGCAGATGCTGGAAACCGGCGGCGTGACCGTGAGCGAAGCCGCGTTTTCTTCCGGCTTTGCCGACCAGCTGTATTTTTCGCGCGTGTTTAAAAAATACAAAGGCGTGCCCCCCAGCCGCTATGCAGCAACAAAAAAAGAGCAGGCCAATTCCAGAAACAATTGAGGTGACAGTGCATGACCGACCAGCTGCAAAGCTGGGCCGCAGAGGGCGAAGCCCTGCAGCCCCAGGCATGGGACCAAATGCCGGACATTTATTTATACATGGACCAGGTGGTGACCTGCCTGCAGGGGATGCTGAAGTATTACGACATCGACCCCAAAAGCCCGCTGATCACCAACAGTATGATCAACAATTATGTAAAATACGGTGCGGTGGAACGCCCCATTAAAAAGAAGTACTCCCGGGAGCATTTGGCCAAACTGTATGTGATTTGCCTTTTAAAGCCGGTGCTGGCTCTGCAGGATATTTACTACCTGCTGCAGAGCGACCCGGAAATAAAGGAACTGTTTGAATCGCTGGCCACCATTGCCGCCGAGGCGTCCCGCGAAGAGAGCCGCAAGGTGCAGGAAGCCGGCGAAGACCCCCAGGCTCTGTGGGCACTGGCGGTGCAGCTTTCGGCAGAAGCCGCCGCCAAACAGGTGGCCGCCCGCAAGATTATTGAAACT
>JAFYOA010000043.1 GCA_017547865.1 Clostridia bacterium | reverse complement strand
GGTTTGGCCGGTACCGCACACGCAGTGTGGGGTGGCCAAGCCATCAGCCTGCACAGCAGGCGGCCGAATCCCGCCAGCCCAGCCAAGAAAGAGACCTCGGAACTTGTTCCAGGGTCTTTTTCTTCGTTTTGGATAAGGGATTCGAACCCGAGAGGGTTTGAGTGTCAGAAAATATCCCGGTGGGATATTTTTAGCTCAAAGCGGTTTGGCCGGTACCACACACGCAGTGTGGGGGGGCCAAGCCATCAGCCTGCACAGCAGGCGGTCGAATCCCGCCAGCCCAGCCAAAACCGGTAAATTTCAGCAGAAGCTTACCGGCTTTACTTTTTACCGATCCATCGTCCCATACGATTTTCAGTTGTTCACAACGGAGGAAACCCATGGTCCGCTTTGCATATCTGGATAAAACCGAAAAAGAGCGATGGCTGCCGCAGCTTTTCGATTTGCTGTACGATAATATGCAGACCATTGCACCCGCACCGCTTACAAAAGAAGAAGAATACGCCGAATGGCACAGCAATGTCTCCCCCGCGCTGGAAAAAGCCCCCCGGCAAATTATTCTTTGCCTGGACGGCAGTCGCCTGGCGGGCTACCTGCAGTATTACACCCGGGGCGAATTGCTGATGGTGGAGGAACTCCAGCTGCAGAAAGAATACCAGCGCACACTGCTGTTTCGCAGCCTTTGCCGACATCTGGCAGCGCATCTCCCCAACGGTGTAGAGACCGTGGAAGCCTACGCAGACCGCCGCAACCTCCGCTCGCAGAAAATCATGCAGAAGCTCGGCATGGAAGTGCTGCCGGAGGATAACCTGCAATTTGTACACCTGCGCGGGTCTTTTTCCGCCGCGAAAAAACATTTTCTGTAATACAACAAAAGACCCCGTCCGCATTTTTCTGCGGTACAGGGTCTTTTATATTTTTACAGGGCCATGGCAAAGCGGAAGATGTTCCACACATTCACCAAAGCAATGGCGGCCAGCATCCACATAAACACCTTATCCACGCCGGTATCGGAGATTTTTTTGGAAATCGCGCCGCCGATGAGCGCACCGCCTACGCCGCCCAGCGCCATAAGCACCACCAGCCAGGGCTGCACGTCCGGCACCGTTCCCCCTGCCACGGTGGTGAGCAAACTGACCACCTGAGAGAGAAAAATAACGAAGATCGAGTTCTTCGCCGCCTCCTTGCTGGTCATGGAAAACAGCAGGCAGAGAATAGCCACATTGGCCGGGCCGCCGCCAATTCCGAGGAAAGACGATACCACGCCAAGTGCCAAACCGACCACCACGCACAACAGCATGCCCCGCAGTTTTTTCGGCTGAATTTTATTCTTATAAATATAGTATACCAACACAGCAAGGGTCATTGCCAGCAAAAGCACGGCCTGCACCAGGCCAAGAACGGCCTCGTTGGCAAACCCTTTGCGGATCAGTTCAAACAGGTATTTTCCCAACAAACCGCCGCCGATGGAACCGATGCCCAAAGGCAGGGTAATGCTTTTTTCCAGCCGCACGCCGTTGTTACGCCCACGAATAAGCGAAGAAGCCGACATGCACAGCACCGTGCAGCCGGAAAGAAAACTGATGGCGCTGACCGGCAGCAGGTTCATAGCATCGGCGATGGGCTTAATAAGAATGCCGCCGCCCACACCGGTGATCGCCCCAAGGGCAGAAGCCACCAGGCACAACAAAAACAAAATAACAGACATACAAAGACCTCCCGTGTCCGTATTGATTCCATTATAGCAAATCGCCGTGCAAAAAGGAAGTCATTCCGCCGCTATTCGCCAAAAGCTGTCTCCGTTCGGCCATTGTGCAATAATTTTATTCTTTCTCTTGCAGTGGAAAATAAAATGAAATATACTGTACTTGGAATTACCCCATGTATTTTGGAGGCCCCTATGAAAACCGGCATTGTGTTTGATATCAAAGAATTTTCCATATTCGATGGCCCGGGCATACGGCAAACCGTTTTTTTGAAAGGCTGCCCGCTGCGCTGCAACTGGTGCCACAACCCGGAAGGGCTTTCTGTGCAGCCACAGCTGATGGTAAGCCCCGGTACCTGCACCCACTGCGGCAAATGCACCGCCGTGTGCAAAAACGAAAGCTGCACTGCCTGCGGCGCCTGCGTACAGGTTTGCCCGCAAAATCTGCGGCGCATTGCCGGTGAAAAAATGACCGGCGAACAACTGGCAGAAATCGTCCGCAAAGATGCCGCCTACTATGCCAGCTGCGGCGGCGGTGTTACTTTCTCCGGCGGAGAACCCCTTTTGCAGGCAGATTTCCTGCTGGAAGTACTGGACACCCTGCCCGGTGTGCACAAGGCCATTCAAACCAGTGGTTATGCCGAGGCCGAAACCTTCCGCGCGGTGATTTCCCGCATGGATTACGTGATGATGGACCTGAAGCTGATGGACAGCGAAATGCACCGGCGGTTCACCGGTGTTTCCAACGAAAGAATTTTGCAGAATGCCCGATGGCTTCTCCAAAGCGGCGTACCCTGCCGCATCCGCATTCCCCTCATTCCCGGGGTGAACGACACAGAAGAAAACCTGCGGGCCACAGCAGAATTCATTGCCGGCACCGGCCGCCCCGCGCCGGTGGAGCTTCTCCCCTACCACCAAACCGCCGGGGCAAAATACGCCATGGTGGGCATGGAATACGAACCAAAATTCGACACCGCACAGGCTGTGCAGACCCATACGGAGCTGTTTAAAGACTACGGATTGGAGTGTACCGTACTATGACCGAAAAAATCAAAGCACTGAAGCAGTTTTTTATTCACGAAAAGAAACACCACGCCCAGCGGCAGGCACCCATTGAACCTTACCTGCTGGCAGAAAAATTCTGCACAGAGAACACCGCGCCCCAGCAGCGCAGCGTGGAGCGCCTGCTGTATATGCTGCAGAACGAACAGCCGGTGGTTTTTCCGGAGGAACGCATTGCCTTTGTGCGCACCGTGCCTGTGCTGCCGGAACTGTTCACCCCGGAGGAAGTGGCTGCACTGAAAGAGAACCACTGGCTCCACGAACAGGGCGAAGTATGCAACATCAACGTGGATTACACCCTGCTGATGAACGTAGGCCTGGATGCCAAACGAAGCGAACTGCAGCGGCTGGCAGAAGACTTTGATGCCAAGGGCGAAAAAGAAAAAGCGGCCTACCTGCTGGACCAGGAGACCATTCTGGCGGCCGTACAGGAACTGGCCGACCGCTATGCCGCCGAAGCCAAAAGAGTTGGCAACACAGTGGTGGCCGAAACCCTGGCGCAGGTGCCCGCCAAAGCCCCCCGCAATTTTTTGGAAGCACTGCAGATGTTTCGTATTCTGCATTACACCATGTGGTGCGCCCACAACTACCACAACACCGTGGGTCGGTTCGATCAGTACATGTTCCCCTACTTTAAGAAAGACCTGGAAGCCGGCGTATACACCGAAGAAACCGCGCTGGAGCTTCTGGAAGAGTTCTTCCTCACCTTTAACCGGGACAGCGACCTGTACACTGGCATGCAGCAGGGCGACAACG
>JAFYOA010000042.1 GCA_017547865.1 Clostridia bacterium | reverse complement strand
TCGGCATGTTTTCACTCCATCAATCGGCTCAGCTTTTCCGCTTCTTCGGAATTCGAATAATCTCTTCTGCGGCAATTCGCAGAAAATTGCTGCATTTTTTCTGGGTTCCGCAGCAGCGCGGCTATCCCTGCTGCGCAGCCTTCGTTATCCATTGGGACAATTTCTCCATCCACGCCTTCTTCCAGCTGGCTGGCCGAAGTTGCATACCGGGTAATGACGACCGGTTTCCCCAGCATCTGCGCTTCCCGCACGGTAACGCACTTGCCCTCATAGCGGCTGGGCTGCACATACAGATCGCAAGCCGCGACATAGGGATACGGGTTCGATTTTTTCCCCAGAATGATCACCCGCTCTTCCATCCCGGCTTCTTTAATCTTTTGTCGGATCAGTGCTTCATCGCCGCCATAACCGATGAGATACCAGCGCACATCCAATCCGTACCGAAGCAGACGAGCACACATATCCGGTACATTGTCAAAGTTTTTGGCATGCGAAAACCGGCCGACGGAAAGCAGGATTTTCTCTCCCCCTGCTCTGTGCATATCGGCGCAAGGCTCTTTAGCCTGCCGGCGGATCAAAGACTCCGGCAGAATATTTTCGATCAGAACGATCTTATTTTTCAGCGATGGAAACACACTCAAAAAACCATCTGTCACCGCCTGAGAAATGGAGGCACTGTAATCGTAAGCACCCCACATGGCGGTTTCGGACGGAATATTCACCTGCACCTTGGAATAATCGGTATGAATCCAGGCGATCTTCTTTTTGGCCCGCACTTTATTCGCCACAAAATAATGCGGTGTAAGAAAGCTGACAGCCAGATCGTATTCGGTTTCCGGCTGAATTTTCGGCATAAATTTACAGGTATATTTATGGCTGTATTCCAGGCTTACGCCGCTTTCTGTCAGGCCGTGTTGTTTATCATACCGCTTTGCAGCCAGCTTACCGGCCAGTCTCGCAGCGGTCAGCAGCAAATGTCCTTCCCGCAGGGTATCTTTCATGGGACGGGCAAGAACTGTATACGCAGGAACGACCGGCAGCAAATTCACATACACCGGAACCGCATGCAGCAGCTCGCCCTCGTGGCGCAGCAGGAACAGATCGATATCCCAAAATTCGGGGTTCAGCGCATCCAGCAAGCCAATCAGGCTTCGTTCCGCACCGCCCAATTCCAGCGCATGAGAAACGATCAGCAGTTTTTTCTTCATTTTATCATCCTTTTGATCCAGCCAAAGCAATTGTTTCCAAATATACGGTGGAAAGGTTTGGTCAGTTTACTGCGCAGAATAGTACCCTTGCTCATCCAGCTTTTGGAATACCAGTGGATAGAGTGTGTATTCCCGGTCTTTTTCAGTCGGCCGGTGGGATCATCGTAGGGGTTGAAATAATCTGCCGGGAATATTTCTGCACCGGCAACATTTTGGCGCTTACCGTTTTTTACAAGACCGAATTCCAGCAGCGCATTTGTATTGTGAGTGGGGCAAGCATCTACGGTATATGTATCCGGTGCCTGCTTGGAAAGCTCGTCATACACCCGGATCATCGCCAGAATGGTGGGATGGCCGGCCTCGGCGCCAAAACCCAAGCCGGTATTGACGTACATATCGTTTTCAAAGCCGTAAAAAGCCCCATGCTGCAGCAAATCATCCGGTTTTTTCAGCAGTTCCACATCTGTATCAAAATAAATGCCGCCATGCTCTGCCACCACGACCAAACGAACGAAATCGCTGAGAAACGCCCACTTTTTATTTTGGTAGCAATAGCGGGTATAAGCATTGTATTCCAGGTTGAAATTATCTTCGTTCCACTCGATGATTTCATAATCCGGGCAGTATTTACGCCAGCTGGCAATGCATTTTTCGGCAAGTTTTGGCTTGGGATTTCTGCCAAACCAGCAATAGTGTATTTTTTTGGGAATCATATTCTTACCCCTTTGCTTTCTTCTTTACCAACAGAGCCAGCGCCCAGCCGGGGGCGATGCACAGCAGTGTCAGCAGCTTTTTGGGCGATTGTGCAACAAAATGCTTATTGCCCGCAAGAATACTGCTGGAAACATAGTGAATGCAATCGACCACCATACGTTTGGCAGAATAAGGGTGCTGCAGGCACACCTTACGCCAAAAGGCAAACCCCTGCGGGTTTTTAAGGTACTGTTTCCACATCGTTCCGCTGGAACCATCCGGCTGGTACTCCACGTTACAGAGAATCTCATTCAGCACGGCCATTTTATATGTTTGATCGATCAAACGGTACTTGTAGGCAAGCGAAACATATTTTTCACCCGCAAACACCGGGTAAGGCGGGTAGCGATTGATGATATCAGTGCGGTAAACAAGTTTTTTGTCTCCGCTGCCGCCGGCGGCATAATAGCCGATGACTGTTGTTTCTGTCATATCCTCCGGAAAACCGCGGCCAATCACATTCCCGTCAAAATCCGAATCCAGTGCAATGATGCCCGCGTAGCCCTTCTCCTTTACCTGCGCCCACTTTTGCAGAATTTTTTCCACTGCGCCGGGGGCGAGTTTATCATCGGAATCAATGCAGGTATTGAGCTCGGTATCGATATTCTCGTAGGCCGTATTATGGGCCGTATGCATACCGCCGTTTTCTTTGTAGATGTAGCGGATTTCAAATCCGTTATCCTTTTCCTGCCAGCCGCGAACCAGTTCGGCGGTGTTATCGGAAGAACCATCGTCCACGATGAGCCAGATGAAATCCTTGCAGTTCTGCCGGCACAAGGATTCGTATGTACGCCCCAGCGTATGGGCGCGATTATATGCAGGGGTAAAAACAGTAAGCAAAATTTCTTTATTCATGGTTTTCTACCACATTCCTATAGAAATTTTCCAGCCACACAGAAGTAGAGGAAATATCATAGCCGGCTTTTTGGATGGCTTCCAAGGTATCCCGTCTTGCCTCCGTTACGCGGCTGAGGCCCCACTGAGCCCACTGATCAGCGCCATCTTCCAGCGGACGGAATTGAACCAATTCCGTGACAGCAGTTTCTGCCGGAACTCCTGTTGAAACACAGCACGGCAGCCCTGCCGCCTGCGCCTCTACCAAAGTGACGGGCAATCCCTCGTACAGTGACGGGAACACAAAAACATCCATTGCCTGAAGCAAATCGGGCACATCGCTTCTGACTCCGGTAAAAATTACACTGTCTGCAATTCCCAAAGTTTTGGCTTTTTGTTCCATTTCGGCACGCAAATCACCATCGCCAACCAAGAGCAAAACGGCGTTTTCTTTTCTCCGTTTTACTTCGGCAAATATATCCAGC
>JAFYOA010000041.1 GCA_017547865.1 Clostridia bacterium | reverse complement strand
CTCCCTTTCAAGTTTGCGCGAGCGCAAACTTGGTTTGTGGCTGGACGAGTTTGTGGCACACAAACTCGAAGCGTGATCCGCACAGCGGATTCATGCGACCCTCTGCCGGGGGTTCTCCTGAAAAACAGAATGATAGAAGAGATTAAACGTAGGCCGCTTTCCTTCTCCTCCAAACCAATACCGCCGTCGCCCCGCCCAAAACCGCAAGGCCGCCGGCTGCCACCAAAACCCCGGGCCAGTTCACCGGGTCGGGCGGCAGCTTGCCTTCCCGCTGCAGGGCATCGATGCGCTTTTCAAAGTAGCGCACCAGCTCGTCCATGGTGTCGATGGTCGGGTCGTCGGCGAGGATCTCATCCACGATTTCGGGGCTGTAACCATGTAGGGCGCCGTCTTCAAACCAAAATACGCAAGTGTTTAAAAATCCCACAATGGTATAGATGTCCGTTCCTTTTTGTCCGGGAATTCGTACTCGATGGGTTGTGAGGCCGTGACCAGCAAGTATACGCGGTCTTGAAGAATCTTATTGTAATCGCCGCCGGTGTGATCGGAAAGCGTCAGCCATAACGCCATTTCGTCTTCCGCGTTTCCGTATACACATTCGGCAACTTCAAACTCCCGGATCTGAGAACGTGCCTGATAGGAAGCTTTTTCAAAATCCAGAAGTTTGCCCAGGGTGCCCACCACAACCTGCGTGCGATAGCCGAGGTCGGGCCGGTTGTAAACGACCAGCGCATCTTCCACGGTAATGGGGCTCCACCCGCTGCTGGCTTGCACGGGCAATACCAGCAGGCAGAGCAGTAACAGGCTCAAAAAGAGAGCACATACTTTTTTCATAGAACCACCCTGTTTCTTTTCCGAATCAGCACTGCCGTAAGCCCGCTCAAAACCGCAAGACTACCGGAAGCCACCAAAACCCCGGGCCAATTCACCGGGTCGGGCGGCAGCTTGCCTTCCCGCTGCAGGGCATCGATGCGCTTTTCAAAGTATCGTGCCAGCTCGTCCATGGTGTCAATGGTCGGGTCGTCGGCGAGGATTTCTTCCACCAAATTTTGTTGCCCCCGCAGCTCGCCGTTCACAAAGCAGAACTGGCATTGGTACACCCCTACCCGCGTATACAGATCGGAGCGCACGACTTTTCCGCTTGCCATGGTGTACAAAGAGGGCTGCAGCAAAAGTAAGTAGGTCATGCCGGGGGTGGGATCGCTGCCTTCCAGATTTATATCGTTTGTCTTTTTTATGTAAACTTCGCCTACGTCGCCGTACAGTACGCGTTCCACCAGCAGTTTGCTGGTTTGTTGGCTGTGGTTGGGGTCTGTGTGCTCGGCGATTTCGCCCACCACCACGCATACGCTTCCGTTGAACTCATCGCTTTTCCACAGCAGGGCATCTTCAATGCTTTCTACCGCGATGATCGACGAACCGTGCGCGCCGGCGGGACAAAGGAACAGCAAGCATGCACACAAAAGAACGGCACAAAGCTTTTTCATGGAATCCCCTCCCCTGTTTTTATAGTAACAAAGGGGCGGGGGTTTGTCAACGGAAAGGGAGAAACACGCCGTTTATGTTTGTGGTTTCCCCGGGGAGAATTGCCGCAGAAGCTGCCCGTGTTCGGCGGCAAAGGCGGCCAGGGCGGTGCCCCGGCCAAGGCAGGTGCCGTATTCGCTCAGCAGGGAGAACAGCGCCCGGCGGGCGGTGGCGGGCGGCGCAAACACCAGGGCGTAGGTGCTTCCCAGCCTGTAAAGCAGAAATTCCGTTTCTGCGGCGGCGGGGCTGCGGCGCAGGCGGTCCAGTACATCCAGCAATTCCCCGGCGTTTTCTATGGAAAAAGCCGCAGGGGCGGCTTGATGGCGAATGCGAAAGGTGCGCCGCCGGGGTTTTTCCAGTGTGAAGAGCAGCAGCACCTGGTCTTCTGCAGAGGGCAGTACCCGCAGGGTAATGCGGCGGTTCTCACAGGCAAAGCCATGGCTGCAGGCAATGGAGAGAATGCGGGCGGCGGCCAGACGGGAATGAAAGCTGCTGAAGCGCAGGGGGCAGCCCCGGTCGGCTTCCAGTATGCCCAGGGTCTGGGCTTCTTCCCGGGTGAGCATTGCCAGCAGGTGCTCCGGGTCGATGATCTTCAGTTTCACAGGCAACACCTCCCCGGGCCGGAGCCCTTTTTGTAGCAGTATATGCGCCGGGGGGCACGGCCGGTGCATGGGCGCACCAAAAGAAAAAAGCGGCCCGGCGGCCGCAACAAAAACCCGGAAAAGGTAAAATCCCAAAGGCTGCACACCTTTGGGATTTTGGGGAGGAGTTGTATTGAAAAAAATTACGGCACCGCCGTAAGCATGTAAGCGGATTAAATCGACTGCTTTTGCAGTTTCTCTTGTTGTGCCTATATTATAATCCCACTTTTACCGATATGTCAATGGGGATTTTTAAGGTTCTCCGTTTTGGCGAATACGCAAAAATCCAGCCGTCGGTATTTGTGCATTCTGCATATAATTTCTTTCTGCGAATGAGAGGAAAAAACGAAGGCAAAACCACAAAAATCCAAATCAGCCTTCCCGCAGGGGGCGGGTAAAGGTGTATATGCCAATGGCAGCAGAGACCGCCAGATTCAGCGAATCCACATCCGGGCCCTGGGGAATGAAGATGCTGCGGCCCAGTTCGGCGTATTCCGGCGGCAGGCCGCTGGCTTCGTTGCCAAAAATCAGGGTCCAGCAGTCGCTCTTGGGGTAGCGATCCAGCTCGATCACTTCTTTGCCGTCCAGCATAAAGGGGAAAAGATCCCGCTGGGGGAATTCTTTGCGGTAGGTCTCGAAATCCGGGTACACGTGCACCCGCAGTTTGAACAGAGCGCCCATGGTGGCACGCACCGCTTTGGGGTTGAACACATCGGCGCAGGGCTCCACAATGGCCAGGTCACGCACGCCAAACGCCAGCATGGTGCGCTGAATGGTACCCAAATTGCCCATGTCGGAAGGGTTCACCAGCAGCACATGGGGAGCATCGCTTTTCAGCCTGGAAGAAAACTTGCGGAATTTGCAGGCGGCGTAGGCGATTTCTTTATTGGAGATGCGGTCCAGTGTCTTCTGGTCGAACCGGCAGGGAACGTTCAGCTTTTTGCACAGGGCAAACAGTTTTTCCGCATCGTTAAAACTGGGGGAAACGCAGACTTCTTCCGCCAGCTCCGGCCGGGCTTCCAGCAGCTCAAAGGTGGGGAAAGGCCCCAGTGTGTAGGAATAGTCCAATTCTTTTTTATAGCGGCGAATACCGGCTTCCATGGGGGTCTTCCTTTCGATTATTTCATCTGGGCAATGGCCAGGGCGGTGTCTTCGGCCTTAAATACGCTGGAGCCGGCCACGGCTACATCCAGGCCAACGGCCTTGCACTGGTCAATGTTTTTAGGAGAAATACCGCCGTCGGCTTCCACCAGCAGGTGGGGGAAGGCCTTCTTCAGGGCGGCTACCTTGGGCAGCATATCGGCCATAAAGGCCTGTCCGCCAAAGCCGGGTTCCACGGTCATCACCAGCACCATGTACAGGCGGTCGGCATAGGGGAACACTGCTTCCACCGGGGTGCCGGGCTTTACCACCAGGCCGGGCTTTTTGCCCTGGGCAAGAATGGCATTGATGGTCTCGCTGATGTTGTCTTCGCACTCCACGTGGAAGGTGATCACATCGGCGCCGGCATCGGCAAAGGTCTTGATGTACTGCAGGGGATGGGAAAGCATAAGATGCACGTCGAACACCAGGTTGGTGTAGGGGCGCAGGGCAGAAATAACGGCAGGGCCAAAGCTGATGTTGGGCACAAAGTGACCGTCCATCACATCCAGGTGCACCCAGTCGGCACCGGCATTGTCAATTTTTTTAACTTCATCGGCCATGTGGGCAAAATCACAGGCAAGAACAGAGGGAGAGATCAGCATAGTATGTCAGCCTTTCTGTATGGAATGTAAATAAATTTTACGTTTGCGTTCGGAACCCTTCCCGTCGCGTGGGTTCCGAGGTGAAGCGCGTGCGGGTTTTCTGTTTCTGTGGGTTCTCCTGCACTCTTGGGTGTATAAGGAATTCCGTCCATTGCGATGGACGGGTTGGGGCGCTGCCTTAACAACCCGCAAACCTTTGAAAAGGTTTGATTCAAACTTTTACGTTTGGGTTTCTGCGGATTTATCTCAAAATCATCTCCGCCGCCGCGGCAAAGAGCGGCAGGGAGAGGATGGAAAACAGGGTGGAGAACGCCACCGTTTTGGAGGCGAAGCGGGCATCCTGCCCAAACTGCACGGAGAACAGCACCGCGTTGGCTGCCACCGGGGCCGCCGCCTGAATCACATTGCCCACCAGCAGGTCATGCTCCGGGCGAAGAACGGCCATGCATCCAAGGAAGATCAACGGGGCGATGACCAGACGGGCAAAGGAAACTTTGTACACGTCCGGGTCGGTCATAAAGTCTTTAAAGCTGATGCGGGCAATGTAGCTGCCCACTACCGCCATGGCCAGGGGGCTGTTCAGGGCGGCAAAACTCTGAATGGGCTCCTGCACAATGAGCGGCAGCTGCACTTTGAACAGATACAGCGGAAGACCCACCGTGAGGCCGATCACACCGGGATTGATGATGGCGGTTTTCCAGTTGATGCGGGTCTCGCCGCTCATCATGGAATAACCGTAGGTCCAGGTGATCAGATTGAACACGGTGATGAACATGGAGGCGTACACCACACCGCTGTTGCCCACCACAGACTGCACCAGCGGCACGCCCATAAATCCGGCGTTGGAGAAGATCAGCGCAAAGCGCATGGTCTTGCGGCGGGAGGGATCTGCTTTGCGGAACAGGCAGTAGGAAAGCGCGATGGGAATCACGTGGGCCAAAGCGGCAGTCAGCGCCGAAATGCCCAGGGTGGTCATGTTTACGCCGCTGTCGGCGGAAAGGAACGAAGAAATGATCAGGCAGGGGGTGACGATCCACAAAATCAGGGAGGTGATCTCCGAGGTGCCTTTTTCGGTGAGCACGCCCATTTTGGTGCACACATAGCCCACCGCCACCATCACAAACAGAATGCCGACTTTTTCGATCACAACAAGAATGGCTTCCATCTTAATCCTCCCTGTTCTTCTCTGCTTTTACGGCAGCTTGCTCGGCGCGGTAGTTTTTCATATAAAATGCGCCCAGAATCACCAGCATCACGGCGGAAACGCCCCGCAATACCCAAGACCAGGGACCAGCCATCAGGTCGGCTTCCAGCAGGATATCGGCCAGCCACCAGCCGCCCAAAAAAAGGAAAAACCCGCCGGCAGCGTAGAAGATCTTATTCTCTTTGCCCATGCGGGTGATGAGGATGAGCCCCACCAAAAACCAAATGCCGGTGTATACGTATGCCATGGAAGAACCTCCCGTATTTTCAAGAATAAGCTTATTATAGCATTCCGCGGCGGCAATGGCAAGCCGTGAGAAAGACGGGATAAAAAGTTTGTTGGTGCTTGCAAACAGATTGTGTCTGTGGTATTCTACAAGTAAAAGAACAACAGCCGTACAGGAGGTGCCGCCATGAAAAAACACGGAAGAAAAATGATCGCTCCGGTGATCATTGCTGTGCTGTTTGCTTTGTATTATGCCGGGTTTGCAGCGGCGTGTCTCTTTATCCCCACCCCGCTGTGGCTTCGCCTGCTGATGGGTGGGGGCCCGCTGGCCCTGGCCGGGGTGTGCGTGTATGTGCTGGTGCAGAGAATTCATGAAATAAGGAGTGGTGAAGAAGATGATCTTGCTGACTACTGAGTACATTGCGGGTAAAAAAATTGAAATGCTGGGCCTGGTGAAAGGCAGCACCATTCAGACCAAAAACATTGGCCGCGATATTACCCAAAGCTTTAAGACCCTGGTGGGCGGTGAACTGAAAGCCTACAACGATATGATGAACGATGCCCGTGCCCTGGCCACCAAACGTATGGTGCAGGAGGCAGAGGGTATGATGGCCGACGCCATTGTAGGCGTGCGCTATGCTTCGGCCTCTGTTATGGCCGGCGCGGCAGAAGTGATGGCCTACGGCACCGCCGTGAAGATCCTTGGTGACGAATAAAAACAGAGAAGCTTTGCCTGCGGGCAAGGCTTCTTTTTCTTTCCTATAATAATATGCATATACGCGTTGACAATCATACCTCTTTTGTTATAATGAAAAAGGCAGGAAGTCGCTGCGGCAATTTGATTCCTGCGGAGGTTTTGTATGAAATATACCATGAAATTTGCGGGCGTGCACCCGCGCATGCTGTTTTTTGAAGAAGATGTGCAGGCACTGGAGGCCCGCCTGGAAAAAGATGCCGAGCTGAAGGCAGCGTTTGACCGCTGGGCGGCCAGTGCAGAAGAAAAGCTGAATTATGTGTGGCTGACAGAGGAATACGCGGATTCCGTTTATTCTCAGCACGGCCGGTATTATGAGATCAGCGAAGCGTTTTCTCCCATGGCCATGCAGCTTGGCCTTTTGTACCGCCTGACCGGTGACAAGCGCTATGCCGAAAAACTGAAGGAAGGGATGCTGCACTACAGCACGTTCCGCTGCTGGACCGGCCCTTCCAATAAAGACCGCGACACCCCCTGGACCAGCGACCTGGCCACCACCCGCATTCTGTATTCCTACGCGGTCTCTTACGATTGCATTTACGATATGCTGACCGAAGACGAGCGGCAGACCATTCGCACGGCCATGCTGAAGAACGGCATTCGCCCCCTGCTGAACGACTGGGTGCTGCCGGGCAAGCGTGTGCATGCGCTGGATTCCATGGGTCACAACTGGTGGTCTGTGTGCATTGCACTGGCTGCTGTGGGCCTGTGCGCCATTTACGAAGATGTACCCGAAGCCGATGCGTGGCTGACCTATGTGTTCAAGTCTCTCCACGGGTTCTGCGAATACGCCGGTGAACTGCTGCTGAACAAGACCCCCAACTTCGACGAGAAGGGTCTGTTCTACGAAAGTGCCGGTTACTTTAACTACGGCGTCAGTGAACTGATGCGCTTTGCCTGGGTGTTCTCCCGCTTGTTTGAAGACGGCAAGGCCCTGACCACCTTTGCTCATATGGAAGAAGTGCCCACGGCCTTCCTTTCCATGTCCTACCCCACGTCCAATCCGGAAAAGCCCCTGCTGTTTCCCAACTTCGGCGACAGCAGTCTGGCCGGCGGCTTCACCGCGCTGCCCCTGTTTATGATGCTGTGGGGCAACAATGCGCCGGAACTGCGCTACGCCTACCATACTTATAAGAAAGAACCGGATCTGTTCGATTTTATTTACCCCGAACTGCTGGACAGCGATTTCGGCACCCTGGCCGGTCTGCCGGTGAACATGGTCTTCGACCACAGCGGCTACGCTTACCTGCGTACTTCCTGGGAAAAAGATGCTGCCCTGCTGGCGGTGCGCTGCGGTTATTCCTGGAACCACGCCCACGATGACGCCGGCCACTTTATGCTGTTCGCCGATGGCGCCCCGGTGATTCCTGATGCGGGCAACTGCTCCTATGATCTTCCGGAGTACGGCGGCTACTACAAGACCTGCGAAGCCCACAATATGATCACCATCAACGGCCGCGCCCAGCGGGAGGATATCCTGTTCCGCGGTTCCAAGTTCCCGGGTTCTGTCTCTCATTTGGTGGATGGCCCCATGAAATACCTGCTGGCCGATGCCACCGGCCCCACCTGCGACAGCTGCAACCGCAATTACCGTAACTTCCTGTGGCTTTGCCCGGATATTCTTCTCACCATCGATGACCTGCGGGCCAACGAGCCTTCGGATTTTGCTTCGCTTTTCCACTGTGTGGGCGAAGGTGCCCCCGGCGAAAACCGTGTGGAAGTGGACGGCAAAACGCCGCTGACCGCTGCGGTGCTGTTCCCGGAGGATATTGAAATTGAAGAGCGGCTGGGCTATACCCCGCCCCAGAAAGCCAAGGGCACCGACCCCGACGCCAAGCGCGAACTGCCCCGCAAGACATACTATGCCTTTAAAGCCAAAGAAAAAGCCGAAGTGCTGCAGTTTGTTTCCTTCTACGGCCTGCACGAAGCGGCGCAGCTGACCCCCGAAAAGCTGAGCGGCAAAAACTGGCTGGGCGTGCGCCTTTCTTACAAGAACGAAGAGTACACCGTGCTGTATAACCTGCTGGCCGACGGCCGTAAGATGCATGAGAACAGCAGCAATATGCTGCTGGATTTCGATACCGATGCTTATATTCTTGCCATTAAAAAAGATGCCGACGGCAAAGAAACCGTGCTGATGGTGTACGGCAGCTACCTGCGCAGAAACGGCGAAAGCCTGTACGAAAGCTTCACCAAGGATTTTGCGGAGTTTGAACTGTAAGAGATAAGAAAAGAGGGAGTGTTATGTCATTTCAGGATGCATGGGCGGCCATGAATATGGAAATGCCGCCGCAGATTCCCCGCACGGAGTATTCTGCCGATTTTCACTGGAAACTGATTGAAAAAGTGACCGGCCTGGCGGTGGGCGAGGACAGCCCGCCCGAACTGCGCCGCGAGGCTTCCAAACGCTTTATGAAGGCCTGGGACTACGGCTATGTGTGGAACATTCTGCTGTCTGCCTCCGAACTGGATGCCTGCCGTACCATCATGGGGCACGCCTCCTACCGCGCGGGCGGCACGGATTTCAGTACGAACATCACCTGCCCGTTTGAAGATGTGGAGGACGTGCTGGAATTTGATCCGCTGGCGGTGTACCCGGCTTATTCCCACGGGGAACTGGTGCGGCGCTTCAACGAAAATTATAAGGCGAAGTGCGAATATTTCCCCGATGCGGTGAACACCACCGGCACGTACATCACTCTGGTTTCCGGTCTGCTGGAAATTTTCGGCTGGGATATGTTCCTGATGGGGCTGGGCATGGATGCCGAAGCTATGGGCAAGGTGGCCAACAGATACGCCCGGTGGATCCAGCCCTACTTCAACGCGCTGGCCGACTGCGATGCCCCCATCATCAACATCCATGACGACATTACCTGGACCTCCGGCGCCTTTGTGCACCCGGATTGGTACCGCACCTACGTGTTTCCCAACTATAAAAAGTACTTTGCGCCGATTATTGAGGCGGGGAAGAAGATCATCTTCACTTCGGACGGCAATTTCACCCAGTTTGTGGATGACCTTGCCGACGCGGGCGTGAACGGCTTTGTGCTGGAGCCCACCACCGATATGGTCGCCATGGCGGAAAAATACGGCCGTACCCACGTCATCATCGGCAATGCGGATACCCGTATTCTTCTGCGGGGCAGCAAGGAGGATATTTACAACGAAGTGAAGCGCTGTATGGATATCGGCAAAAGCTGCCCGGGCTTCTTCCTTGCGGTGGGCAACCATATTCCCGCTAACACCCCGGTGGAAAACGCCCTGTACTATAACGAAGTGTTTGAAAAGCTGCGGAAACGCTGAGGAATGCCCTGTGAAAATTTACGATATCACCCAGGAAGTGTTTTCCTGCAAAGTGTATGCCGGTGACCAAAAGCCGGAAAAGAAGCTGCTGCACGCCATGACCGCAGGGGAGTTGTATAACCTTACCGTGTTTTCCATGAGTGTTCACAACGGCACCCACGTGGATGCGCCCTTCCACTTTTTGGGCGACGGCAAAACGGTGGAGCAGCTGGACCTGCAGGTGTTCGTAGGCGATTGTTACGTTGCCCGCCACACCGGCGATGTAACAGCCGCCGATGCGCAGGCGATTCTGTGCCGCGCGCAGGGCAGTCGGCGGCTCCTCATTGCCGGGCCTGCGGTGGTTACCGCCCCGGCAGCAGAGGTATTTGCCGAAGCCGGATTGCTGCTTTTGGGAAACGAATCCCAATCTGTCGGGCCGGAGAACGCGCCCATGCAGGTGCACAAAATTCTGCTGAAGAAAGAGATCGCTCTGCTGGAGGGAGTTGTACTGACCGACGTGCCGGAGGGAAAGTATTTTCTCAGTGCTGCCCCGCTGCGCCTTGCCGGAGCCGATGGCGCCCCCTGCCGCGCCTACTTAATAAAAGAATAACAGCTAAAAATAAACCAGCCGCTCTTCCGTAGGGAAGGGCGGCTGGCTTTATTGCAACGTAATTTGTTTTGATTCGAGCCCCATCAAGTGGGAGCCTCTGAATTTTTCCGTATAAAACAAAAACTCGGTCATCTTTCGATGACCGAGTTTGGCGCGCCGGAAGGGACTCGAACCCCTGACCTACTGGTTCGTAGCCAGTCACTCTATCCAGCTGAGCTACCGGCGCATGCTTATCATTTCGACAGCTTCATTATTATACGCTATAGAAACGAAAAAGTCAAGCCTTTTTAAAAAATATTTTTTAAAATGAAAACAGCAGCCAAACCGACTGCTGTTGTTTTTTATTCTGTTTTTTCCACCGGTTTCAGCAGCATAATGGAATACCCGTGGGCGGGCAGTTTCACATCTTTGCTCACCGGAATACCGGAGAAGAACCGGGCGTTGGAGAAATCCGCATCCACAGTTGCGCGGGCTACGCTGTCGCCGCGGTTAATGGCAATCAGCACGGCATCCTCGTCGTCTTTGTCGGTGCGGGTGTACACCACCAGGTCGCCGTCGGCGTGCAGCACGCGCAGGCCGCCTTCGGCAAACACCGGCACAGAGCGGCGGAACTCGCCCAGCTGCTTATACCACTGCACCAGGCCCACGTCCTCCTGTCCCCAGGGGTAAAACCCGCGGTTGAAGGGGTCTTTGCAGCCCTGCATGCCGGCTTCGTCGCCGTAGTAAATGCAGGGCACGCCGGGCAGGGTGAACTGCATCAGCGAGGCCAGACACAGCAGCTGCCGGGCACGGCGGTAGCTTTCGGGGGTGAGGTGCTGTTTTTCCTGCCATTCGCGGTCGTGCCATTCCCCGGTAATACCGCCCAGCACCGTAATGGCGCGCTCGGTATCGTGGGTGCCAATGTGGTTCATCAGCAGGCGCACCACCTGCGGCGGGTAGTTTTCCAACACATTTTCAATCATGCCCATCATGGTGGCGGTGTCTTTGCCGGTGAAGAACCCCAGGATCGCATCCCGGAAAGGATAGTTCATCACGGAATCCAGCTGATTGCCCAGCAGGTACCGGCGGCGTTCGCCATAGGCCATTTTATTGGAAGCATCTTCCCACACTTCTCCCAGAATGATGGCGTCGGGATCCTGTGCTTTTACGCCCCTGCGGAGAGCATCCAGAAATTTATCCGGCAGCTCGTCGGCTACATCCAGCCGCCAGCCGGAAGACCCGGCGGCCAGCCAGGTTTGGGCAATGCCGTTTTTTCCGGTAATATACTGCAGGTAAGCGGGGGTTGTCTCCTGCACATTGGGCAGGGTGAGGAAATTCCACCAGCAATCGTAGTCTTTCGGCCACTTGCGGAAGGAATACCAGGGGTAATACGGTGATTTGCGGTCGTTGTATGCGCCGCCTTCGCCGTAGCGTTTTTCTTTATTAAAGTAAATGCTGTCGCTGCCGGTGTGACTGAACACACCGTCCAGCAGAATGCGAATGCCGAATTCCTTTGCCTTTTGGCACAGGCGGCTGAAATCTTCATTGGTACCCAACACAGGGTCTATCTTCGTGTAATCGGCGGTGTTGTAGCGGTGATTGGAATGTGCCTCGAAAATGGGGTTGAGGTACAGGCAGGTCACGCCCAAAGACTGCAGGTAGGGCAATTTTTG
>JAFYOA010000040.1 GCA_017547865.1 Clostridia bacterium | reverse complement strand
TTTGCCTTGGCAGCCATGGTGGCCTGGAGCGCCTACGGCCGGGCTGCGCTGGAGGAATTTTGCCCCGGCGGCGGGGGCTGGTTTGGGTTGCTGTTTGCCGCAGCGGCCGCGGCCGGTGTGCTGCTGCCCGTGGGCCGGGTGCTGGCTCTGTGCGACCTGGCGCAGCTGTGCATGGTGCTGCCCAACGCCCGGGCGCTTTTCCGGCTGACAAAAACAGGGAAAACCGCGGATAGAAAAAACTTTTTGGCAAAATTGTAAAATAACAGTGGCATAACCGACAAAAATGTGGTAAAATACAGTTAGAATCTCGGGTATATTTTTCGTCCGGTACAACCGGCAAAATACATACACCGCAATCAGGAGGTCTTGGGTATGAAATTGATCATGGCGATTGTAAACAACGATGACAGCGGCGCGGTCTCTTCCGCATTGACGCACGCAGGTTTCCAGATGACGAAGCTGGCCACCACCGGTGGCTTCCTCATGGCGGGCAACACCACCTTTATTTCCGGTGTGGAAGATGCCCGTGTGGATGAACTCATCAAGATCATCAGCAAGCACAGCCGTCGCCGTACCCAGGTAGTGCCCCATTCTTCCACTATGGAAGCCGGTGCCTACAATGCCTATCCCGTGGAAGTCAGCGTGGGCGGTTCTACCGTGTTTGTGCTGAATGTGGAGCGGTTTGAGAAAGTTTGATGCAGTTTGGTGATTTTCTTGGCGCAGACGAAGTGAAAAGCCGCCTGGAGAAGGACTTTTCACGGTTTCCCCATGCGGTGTTGCTGCAGGGTGAACCCGGCTGCGGCAAGCGGACGCTGGCGCGGTGGATTGCTGCGGCAGCTGTATGTGCCAACGATGCCCGGCGGCCCTGTGGGGGCTGCCGGGCTTGTGCGCGTGTTCTGGTCGGCGGTCATCCGGATGTTCGGGAGCTGACCGGCACAGGCACCACCGGCACGGTGAAGGTGGAACAGATCCGCGACCTGCGGCAGGATGCACTGCGTCCTCCCCTGGAGGCCGGGGTGAAGGTCTACATTGTTCCCGATGCCGATAAACTAACGGAGCAGGCACAGAATGCCCTGCTCAAAACACTGGAGGAACCGCCGGCTTATGTGCGGTTCGTTCTTACTGCGCCGGCCAAAGACCGGCTGCTGGATACCATTGTTTCCCGCGTACAGACCTTCTCTTTGCAGACACCGCCGCCGGCCGAGTGCGCCGCCTGGGTGCTGCGGAACAAACCGGAGGCTGATCCGGAAAAAGTACAGGCGCTTTCTGTGCAGATGAACGGCAATATTGGCCGTGTGCTGGCTGCTTTGCAGGAAGAAACCGACGATCCTGCCCTGGCCGCTGCCGCCGGTGTGCTGGCGGCTCTTCTGCAGCCGGATGAAAACCCGCTGCTGCAGGCCATGGCGCCGTTCTCAAAAGACCGGGCGCTGTTTGGTGAGATGATGCGCCGTGCCGGGCTGATTTTGCGGGATGCCTGTGTGCTGCGGGCGGGTGCCAAAGCCCTGGTGGGCGGTGCCCCGGAAACCGCGGAAAAACTGGCGCAGACTCTGCCCCAGAAAAATTTGATGACCATGGCGGAAATTTGCCGGCAAATGGAAACGGATGCCGGGCGCAACGCCAACATGGCGCTGCTTTCTACGGTGGCCTGTGCAAAACTGCGCACCGCCGCAGGAAAATAATAAGGAAACTTTTGCCGCTTTGCGGCTGGATATAGAAAGGAAAAATCTATGACTGAAATCATCGGCGTTCGCTTTAAAAACGTGGGAGAAGTGTATTACTTCGACCCCAAAGGGCAAACGCTTTCGGTGGGCGACCAGGTAATTGTGGAAACTGCCCGTGGTTTGGAATGCGGTGAGGTTGCCCTGGGCAACCGTATGGTGCCGGATGAAGAAATCGTGCAGCCCTTCCGTCCGCTGGTTCGCTGTGCCAATAAAGACGACCTGAAAAAAGTGGAGGTCAATCGCCAGAAGGAAAAAGAAGCCTTTAAGATCTGCTCCCAGAAGATCGAAGCCCACAAGCTGGATATGAAGCTGGTGGATGTGGAGTATTCCTTCGATAACAGCAAGATCATGTTCTATTTCACCGCCGATGGCCGTGTGGACTTCCGCGACCTGGTGAAAGACCTGGCCGGCGTGTTCCGTACCCGCATCGAGCTTCGGCAGATCGGCGTGCGCGACGAAGCCAAAATGCTGGGCGGCATTGGTATTTGCGGCCGTCCCTTCTGCTGCAATTCGTTTTTGGGCGGGTTCCAGCCCGTTTCCATTAAAATGGCCAAGGAGCAGGGTCTCTCCCTCAACCCGGTGAAGATCTCCGGTACCTGCGGCCGCCTGATGTGCTGCCTGAAGTACGAACAGGAAGCTTATCTCGACCTGCTGCGCCGTACGCCCAAGATCAATGCCGTGGTGAACACCCCGGATGGCCGCGGTGTGGTCATTGACCAGAACCTGCTGACCGGTATGCTGACCATTCGTCTGGACAAAGACCCGGAGGCTGCGCCGAAGGTGTTCAACGTGAAAGACGTGCGCGTGGTGCGCGACGGCAAGGTGAGCGTGAACAAGAAAGAGATTGAAGAACTGAAGAAACTGGAAAAAGACTGAGTGGTGTTTTGACTAACACTCCAAAAAACCGGTTTGCGGTTTGTGCCATTCGGCAAATTTGGGCGGAAAGGTTGCTTTTTCGTTCTGAATTTGCTACAATGTAACCACCGCAGGTCTGCTGCTTTTTTGCGGCGGCTTGTGCAAATGAAATTGAACAGCCAACAGGCTGTCCGGATACTTATTCGGAGGAGGTGTCATTATGGCTTATAAGATTACTGATGCTTGCATCGCTTGCGGTGCTTGCGCCGGTCAGTGCCCTGTCGAGGCTATCGCTGAAGGTGATGGCAAGTTCGAAATTGGCGAAGCTTGCATCGAATGCGGTGCTTGCGCTGCTCAGTGCCCTGTCGAGGCCATCGTTGAAGAGTAATTCTTCGGCAACATAGCAATCAAAGGCAAAGCCTGTGGGCTTTGCCTTTTTGCTTTTTAGGCAGGCAGTGCCCGCACCCACGTCGCGGAGAAGCTTGGTGCTGAATTTCAGCAGCGGCCGCGGTAGGAGTGAGTTGTAAAAGTTTCGTCAACCTTTTCAAAGGTTGCGGGTTGTTAGGGCAGCGCCCTGACCCGTCCGTCGCAACGGACGGAACACCTTTGCTTTAGAAGCGCTCGGGGAGGGGTGAATCTGAAGTTCGCACAAGCGCGAACTTCTGTGCAAGTTTGCGTGCAACGCAAACTTGAAAGGGAGAAAGCTTGCTTTCGACCGGCCCTGCAAGGGAGGGACTCCCCTAAAGAGCAATAATACAGAAGAGAAACCGACACGATAGAGGGGTTCTCTAAGAAGCCGGCTACAGGGGTGGAAAACTGTCCATAAGAAAATAGCTTGGCGTATCTCTCCCTCAGTCTTTTGCCTACGGCAAAATCCAGCTCCCTCGTCAGAGGGAGCTAAGCCATACTCCTTCTGATTTGGGCGGGAAAACACATCATTCACGGCGTGGATGCAGACACCTTCCCCTCGAGGAGAAGGCAAACCATGTTTCTGCTGATTCTCCGCTTGCCTCCCCGTTTTGGGGAAGTGGATTCGCCGCAGGCGATTGCATCCCACATGGTGGATCGCATCCCACGCAGTGGATGCTTGAAAAGGTGGACGCAACTTTTCTTTGCATAGAGTGCCAAAACAGAAAAAAGCTTGCAGACGCAAATCTGCAAGCTCTTTTTGTTTCATTCAAGATTCACACAAATCTTTCGCCGCGGTCACTTGATTAAAAATCAGCGATAAGCATTCCCGCGACGTGGATGTGGGCACTGCCCACTTACCAGCCGAGGCCCTTCAGGTACTCGCGGCTCTTCTTCACAGCTTCGATGGGCGGGCAATCGTTGGAACGATCCTGCTCCACCACGACCCACTGGGCGCCGGCTTCCACAGCGGCTTCCAGAATGGCGGGGAAGTTCTGCATGCCGTAACCAACGGGACGGAACTCGAAGAAGCCGGGCTCACGCTGCTCTTCCTTCTTCACTTCGGTGCCGATCAGTTCGTACATATTGGCAGAATGGCCTTCCTTGTAGAAGTCCTTCAGATGCACAACGGGGGCACGGCCGGTGTACTTGCGCACAAAGCCGGCAGGCTCTTCGCCGCCAACGTTCACCCAGCAGGTGTCCAGTTCGGTCTCCAGCAGTTCGGGACCGATGTTGGCGTACATGTAATCCAGGGCATACATGCCATCCACCTTGGCGGTGAATTCAAAATCGTGGTTGTGGTACAGCATCTTCACGCCGTGGGCGCGGCAGGCTTCGCCAATCTTCACCATGTCTTCCATGGTCTTGGCAAAACCGGGGGTGCCGGGGCGGTCTTCTTCCATCAGATAGGGGATGGTGATCCACTTGCAGCCGATATCGATGTACTTTTCGATGGTGGCATCCATGTCGGCACGCAGTTCGGCAAAGGGAACGTGAGCAGAAATGGCGGGCAGTTCCAGTTCATCCAGAACAGAACGGATGTAGGCGGGCTCCAGATCGTACAGACCGGCCAGCTCAACGCCGTCGTAACCCATTTCCTTCAGCTTTTTCATGGTGCCCTTAAAATCCTGGGCAGCGTCGTCACGTACAGAATAGACCTGCACAGCAACAGGCAATGTTTTCATTGGTAATTCCTCCCTGTATATATTTCCGTCTGCGCTCAATTTTGCAGCAGGCGGTAAATGTCGCCTTTTTTAAAGCCGGAAGCCGCAGCAGCTTTTTTTGCGGCTTCCGATGTAGACATCCCCTCTTCCACGAACTGTCGGGCAGCTTCGGCCGCGTCCTCCAGGGTCATGGGGGCTTCTTCTGCTTGCGGGGCGCCTTCCACCACCAGTACGAATTCACCCTTGGGGGGCTGCTCTTCGTACCGGGCCAGGGCACCTGTCAGTGTGGTTCGAAAAGTTTCTTCGTGTACCTTGGTCAGTTCCCGTACCAGGGCAATGTGCCGGTCACCAAAGACCGCCAGCATATCCTGCAGGGTCTGCACCAGTTTGTGCGGGGCCTCGTAGAACACCATGGTGCGGCGCTCGTTTTTCACTTCGTCCAGATGGGCGCGGCGCTCTTTTTTGTTCACGCTCAAAAAGCCTTCAAAAGTAAAGCGGCCGGTGGGCAGACCGGATACCGCCAGCGCCGAAACAACCGCACTGGGGCCGGGCACCACAAACACGGGGATCCCCCGCTCCGCACACTGGCGCACCAGCATTTCGCCCGGGTCAGAAATCGCGGGCATACCGGCATCGGAGACCAGCGCACAGGTTTCGCCTTCTTCTATGCGGCGGCAGATCATTTCGCCCCGCTGGAATTTATTATGTTCGAAGTAGCTGACCATGGGCTTGTGAATATCAAAATGGTTCAGCAGTTTCAGGGTTACGCGGGTGTCTTCCGCGGCAATAAAATCCGCTTCCCGCAGGGTGGCCTGTGCCCGGGGAGAAAAATCGGAAAGATTGCCGATGGGCGTGCCAACCACATACAGCACACCGCAGCCTTTGGCTTCCATGGCCACACTTCCTTTCTGCTTTGGTTCTTGTTTAAGTATACCTTTTTTGCCGCTTCTTTGCAAGAGGGACGGGGGCTTTCCTTTTTTGTCGGCAAAAAAATCCCGCCGAAAACAAAACGTTCGGCGGGTGAAGATTCAGATCAGATCAAACAAAATGCACAGCACCAGGGTGAGCAGGGCGGTGCACAAAGCCGCAGCGGTGGCCAGACGGGCGAGCTTTTTCTTTTGCGGGCGGGTGGCCGCTACCCGGTGGAACACCCCATAGCACGCGCCGTACAGCAGGGGGAACACCACCATGGCGGTCAGCGCGGCAGGCAGGGCCATCTGCAGAACATTCCCTGCAGAAAGTGCCCCATATGCGGTGAAAAACAGCAGCAAAAACCCGGCGCCAAAGCCGGCAGCGGCTGCACCGGCAAATACCAGCGGCAGCACGATCTTCCGGGTACGGGTATCTTTTTCTGCCTGCTGGCGGATGCGGGCGGCCTCTTCCTGCTGCAGGCGGTTCTTCTCCCGGCGTGTCATTCAAACTGCTGGTAGTCATCCAGCATCCGCTGGGCGAAATCGGCATCCACCGCGGCAAAAGCCGTGGTATCAAACTCAAATTCACGCGCTACGCCCAGGCACTGATCGTAAATTTTTTGTGCGGCGCTTTCGTAGGTGGGTTCCGGGTTGCCGGCGGTAAACACCGCAAACACCATGCCGTTGTCGTCCCGGCGGCAGAAGTACATCCGCAGCTTTTCGGTGCCGTATTTTTTGCACAGCGGGGCGGTGAGCAGCAGTTTGGTCAGTTCCATGGCGGCATCGTCCAGCCCGGCTTCAAAAATCAGGATCTTCTCCTTCAGTTCGGCGGGCAGACGCACCACGCGCTTCTTCAGGCCATCCACCAAAGGCGGAGATTCCAGCCGCTTGGCGTCCGGGTCGGGGTTCAGGGCAATCATTAAACGGCGCTGGGTATCGTGGTACAAAAAGGGGTAGACCACCAAAGCCTGGTAGCCGCACTTTTCGCAGGACCAGTTAAAGAGGGTCTCGTCCAGCACTTTTTTGCGCAGTTCGGGGTTCTGCAGCACAGTGGCGCTGGGCCAGGCCTGCAGTTTTTGTTTGGCGCCGCATTTGGCGCACACAATTTCTTTGCTGATGCAGGTAGACACGATGGTTCCTCCGTTTATCGAATCATTCCGCCGCCCACCAGCAGGTCGCCGCTGTAAAACACAACGGACTGCCCCGGGGTGACCGAACGCTGGGGTGTATCAAACACAACATGCACGCAGCCGTCTTCCAGGGGGAAGAGGGTGGCTTCTGCCGGGCGGGCACGGTAGCGAACCGCCGCCTGCACCCGCATGGGTTCGTGCAGAGAATCAAAGGGAATAAAGTTCACGTCTTCGGCCACCAGTTCCTGCCGGTACTGGCTGCCTTCCGGGCCGAGGGTCACCGCATTGCGGGCGGCATCGATACCCGTAACATACCGGGGCGCGCCAAAGGCACCCAGGCCTTTCCGCTGGCCGATGGTGTAGTGGAAAATGCCGTTGTGCCGGCCGATCACCGTGCCGTCGGCGTCCAGAAAATCACCGGGGGCATCGGTAATGCCTGCGTACCGGGCCAAAAAGCCCACGTAATCCCCGTCTTCCACAAAGCAGATGTCCTGGCTGTCCGGCTTTTGTGCCACGGGCAGGCCGGCTTCTTCTGCCAGTTGGCGAATGGCGGGCTTGTCCAGGTCGGCCAGGGGGAACAGCGAGTGCTCCACCTGAAACGGGGTGAGAGACCACAGCATATAGCTTTGGTCTTTGCCGGTGGGGGAACGGTACAGCAGCGCCTTGCCGTTTTCTTCCCGGCGCAGCACATAATGGCCGGTGGCTACATAATCGTAACCAAGTTCCAGGGCTTTTTCCAGGGCGGCACCGAATTTAAGGTATTTGTTGCACACAATGCAGGGGTTGGGTGTGCGGCCGCTTTTATATTCTTCGGCAAAGTTATCCATTACCCGGCGGGCGAATTCCTCCGTTAAATCCAGCACAATGTGCTCGATTCCCAGGGTTTCGCACACGCGGCGGGCATCGTTGATGTCCTCTTCGGCGCCATGGCTGCCATCGGCCCCCTGGGCCTTGCGCAGCCGCATGGTCATGCCGGTTACATCGTACCCCTGTTTTTTCAGCAGCATGGCGGCAACAGAGCTATCCACTCCGCCGCTCATGCCCACAAGTACGCGTTTTTTCATTTTACACAAAAGGAATGGCGTCGTTGGCGTCTTCGGCGGCTTCTTCCGGTTCTTCCGTCACTTCGGCTGCAACGTCTTCCACGGTTTCTTCCACTTCTTCCGCAAAGTCTTCGGCCATGTCTTCGGCGGTGTATTCCTCATCGTTGGGGATCACGCCCATGGTCTCCGGCTGCTTCATGCTTTCCACATGGCTGCGGGCCAAAGCGGCGTGCTGCTCGGCGGTTTCGGCGGTTTCTTTCATAGCCCGCACCAGTTCCATATCCAGCTCGGCGATGTTTGCGGCCACGTAGCGGCCCAGGGCTTCGTAGGTGGTCTTGGCCTTCACGGTTTCGGCGCGGTCAATGGCTTTCAGGCGGTTGGTCAGGGCCAGGCGGCGGTTGGCATCGGCCAAAGCATCTACGGCGTTGGTGAATACAGCGCCGGCATATTTCAAAAATTCCATGGTTGGTCCTCCTCTTTCAGGGTTGTTTTCGTTTATGGAAATATAGTTTTTGCAATGCGTATATACATAAATATTATACCGCATCCCCGGGCGATTGAACAGATGAATTTGTGCTTTTATTGAAAAGATGGAACGGATTTTATTTAAAAAGTGAACAAAAATAAAAAACTTTTGAAAAACCCTTGCCTTTTTCCAAAATCGGTGCTACCCTAAGAAATAGAGAGCGAACGTATGTTCGCGCTCAGAGAGGAGAATGGCATGGCAAAAATGGACGCTGCCGCACTGGCAGCACAATACCTTGAAGAAGCGGAGATTTTGAAAAGGAGGCACGCGGAAATGGCGGCGGTGGTTCACCGCCTGCGGGGAGATGATGCGCTGGAATTGCGGCGTAAGATGAATGTGTTTTACGATATGTATTTGGAGTGCCGCACTACGGGGCGCTACCTGCTGCGCTGCGCACAGGAGGCAGTGGCATGAAAAAGGTGAGTTTTGAACTGCTGGAAGGGCTGATTGCCAGCCCGGCAGAGGACGAAGGCAACGAAAACCGCCCGCGGCTTGCCCGGGCCGCCTGGCAGGTGTATGAGAACGAACTGACCGCCCGGCAGAAGCTGTGCATAGAATTGTGCGCCCTGCGCGGCATGACCGTTGCCGAAGCGGCACACCAGCTGGGCATTTCGCCCCAGGCGGTGCACCGGCACCTGGTGGCAGGCAAAAAGCGCATGAGCGATATTCTGCATTATTGCCTGACCATGCTGTACTGACCTTGCACAGACAGCCGGTTTGTGATATGATGATTGCAGCGAACCGGAAAGGGTGGAATTTTAAATGACAAGAGAAGAAAAAGCCAAACGGCTGCAGAATATCAAATGCTTTGTGCTGGATATGGACGGCACCATTTACCTGGGGGAGAGTCTGTTCCCCTTTACAAAAGAATTTTTGAACACCGTGGAAGCCTGCGGAAAGACCTTCTGCTTCTTCACCAATAACAGCTCCAAAAACGAGGAAGCTTACCTGAAGAAGCTGGACCGCATGGGCATTCATGTGCCCAAAGAGCGGATGCTGATCTCCAACGGCGTCATTCTGGACTGGCTGCACGCCAACCGCCCGGGCGAGAGCGCCTATGTGGTGGGCACGCCGCTGCTGGAAGAAGCTTTCCGCCAGAGCGGCATTGAACTGCGCGGCGAAGATGCCGACTATGTGGTGCTGGGCTTTGACACCACCCTGACCTACGAAAAACTGGTGACCGCCTGTAACATGGTGCGCGCCGGCAAAACCATTTACGGTGTAAACCCCGACTGGAACTGCCCCGTGGAAAACGGCGGCTTTATTCCGGACTGCGGCTCCATGGCGGCTTTGGTGAAGGCCTCCACCGGCGTGCAGTGCGAGTTCTTCGGTAAGCCCTCCCGCCATACGCTGGAGTACATGCTGGCCCATACCGGCTGCAAACCGGAAGAAATGGCCGTGGTGGGTGACCGCCTGTACACCGATATCGCCGTGGCCGAAGACAGCGACGTGACTTCCATCCTGGTGCTGACCGGCGAGACCAAGCTTTCTGACCTGCTGTGCAGCACCACGCAGCCCGACCTGATCTGTGAATCTCTGGCGGAGATCACGGAGCTGCTGAAAGGAGAATAATATGGTTGGTTCCATGGAATTTGTTTCCGTTAAACAGTTTGGCGCCAAGGGCGACGGCATTGCCGACGATACCGTGGCCATGCAGGCCGCACTGGACAGCGGTGCCCTGCGGGTGGAGATTCCCACCGGCCTGTACCGCGTGACCGCCACCCTGCGTGTGCACTCCAATACGGAAATTGCGGCAGCAGATACCGCCCGCATTTACCTGTGCGGCAGCACGCAGAAGTACCGCAGCGATTTTCTTCTCACCAATGCAGATCACAAAGCCGGCAACGTGGATATTACCATCAACGGCGGCGTGTGGGATGGCAACCATAAAGGCGCGGGCAACGAAAAGCCGGATATTTACGATGAGATCGGTTACTCCGGTGTGGCGCTGAACTTTTCGAACGTGAAGGGCCTGCACCTGCACAACATGGTGATCGCCAACTCCGTGACCTATAACCTGCGCATGTGCCGCATTGAAGATTTTACCATTGAAAACATCGGGTTCCTCAGCGATGAATTTGGCTGGAACCAGGACGGCCTGCATTTCGGCGGCGGTTGCCGTCATGGCGTGGTGAAGAACATTCGCGCTCTTTCCCGCGGGCAGACCAACGACGATATGATCGCCCTGAACGCTGATGACTATGTGCTGCGCGTGGAAAACCGGGATAAAATCTGCGGCGATATTGAAGATATTTCCTTTGAAAATATTTTTGCGGAAGATTGCCACAGCATCATTCGTTTTCTTACAGATACCTCGGCCATCCGCAATATTCGTTTCAAAAATATTTTCGGCGGCTACCGCTGCAACGCCATCAACGCAGACTGCGGCCGCTATATGCGTACACCGCTGTTTACCGAAGACGAACGCCCCAACGGCGTGGGCCGCATTGAGAATGTGACCATCGAAAACATGACGGTGTATCCCACGGTCGGTGCGGGCGAAGAAAACTCCGGTCTGCGTTCTGCCATTGTACTGGAAAGCCACGCCGATGGCCTGCAGATCGATCACTTCTGCATGACCAACCGGAAAGAACTGCCCAACCCCGGCTATGCCCTGTGGGTGCGCAATCTGCAGAACACCATGGTGGTGACCGACGGCGAACTGAATGCCATTCATACCAAAGAAGATACCCTGCACAAAGAAACCTTTACTTCTCTGCGGGTGAATAAAATGTAATTTTACGAAAGCGGGGTCTGCGGGCTCCGCTTTTTATTTTTGTGTGGGCACGGTGCCGTAAAAGTGCTGCCCACTTTCGCGAAAGCGCGATCTTCTGTGCAAGTTTGCGCAAACTTGGATTATAGCTGGACGAGTTTATGGCACACAAATTCGAAGCATGATCCGCGTATCGGATACATGCGACCCACACGTTGGAGGGGTTCCGAATAAAAGCTATAAATTTTAAAAAATTAAAAGGGGATGCCCTCTCTTGCAGGGCATCCCCTCTTTTGTTTTAAAGACAACAGAATCTTTCCGGTGCGGCGTGGAACCGCACACTGTACGGTTAGAAGTTCATGTCGTGGCAGAGCTTCATCACCTGAATCTGCTGGCGAACCTGCTGCGGAGTGACGATCAGCGGGGTGCCTTCGGTGAGGTGCTCGTACAGGTTGTGGTAAATGCGGCCCACAGCGGTGGTGAAGGGAGTATCGTCCTTGGGGGCTTCCCACTCTTCTTCGTACCAGGTCAGTTTTTCGCTGCAGTAAGCCGGGGAACCGTCTTCCTTCATAATGGGGGTGAGGATGAGGTGCTGCTCCGGGGCTTCTTCCGGCTTAAAGTAACGCCACTTCATAGCGGTGAGAGAACCCTGCATGCCACCCTGGGTACCCTGCACGTTGTAGGTGTAGTTGGGGTAGGCGTTGCAGCTGGAGATCTGCACATCGATCAGCGGGCGATCGGGAGCGGTGAGGATCAGCTTTACATAGTCTTCAGCATCGCCAAAGGTATTGGCGCGGTCCATTTTGCAGAAGACATTGGGCATGGCTTCCCGGTAGTTCAGCAGATCCAGTGCCTGGTCCACCGGGTGCGGGCCGGTGTTGTACAGGCTGCCGGCGCCCAGGTCAAGCACGGTCTGCCAGTCCCAGCGGCGGGCATAGCCGTCAAACTGAATGGAGATCTGCACAATGCGGCCCAGCTTGCCGGAGTCGATGACTTCCTTTACTTTCTGGTAGTAAGAGGCGAAGCGGGACTGTTGGAATACGGCCAGCATTTTGCCGTTCTTTTCGGCGGCGGCGATCATTTCGTCCACCTGTTCCGGGGTGCGGGCCATGGGCTTTTCGGTCAGCACGTTAAAGCCGTGGTTCAGCAGGTCAATGGTCACCGGCGGGTGGTACTGGCTGGGCAGGGCGTTCACCACCAGGTCAATGTCATCCCGGGCGAAAAGCTCGGTGTAATCGGCGTAAACATCGCAGCTGAACAGACGGGCGGCCTTTTCGCGGCGCTCCGGCAGGGCATCCACCACCGCGGCAATGCGGAAGTGCTCGGTATCGTGGGGAAGGTAATTGCAGTGAATGTTCAGGCCGCTGCGGCCCTGGCCCAGAACGGCCACGTTCAACACTTTTTTCATGGGAATTCCTCCTGTTTATTCAAACCATTCCGCCATTTTCTCGCGGAATCGCTGCATGGTATCCATACCGGCGGCATAGCCGCCTTCGGAGAACGCACTGCCTGCGGGCAGGCGAAGGGTGGCTTCGTCCAGTTCGCGGTCCAGGCGGTAGTGGGGCTCCAGCGAGACCCAGCCGTTGTAGTGGTCTTCATCCACCAGGCGGCGGAACTGGCCTTCCATATCCACCTGGCCGGTGCCGAAGGGAACTGCCCGGGGGCCATTTTCGTCCCGCAGAGAGTCCTTCAGGTGCACATGGCGCAGCCAGGGGTACACGGCTTCGTAGCCGTTCGGGTAGGGGATCTCCCCGGCGGTATCGAAGGGAATGTTGCCGGGATCCCACAAAGCGCCCACACGGGGGTGGTCGATCTTCTGCAGCAGTGCGGCTACGGTGGCACCGTTGGGGGTGTTCACCGCCGGGTCGGGCTCCAGCACAAGGTACATGTTTTCTTCCACCAGAATAGGCGTAATGGCCTTGAATTCTTCCGCAATGGCTTCTGGGGTATCGTTTTCGTTCTTCCAGAAGCTGAAGCCGCGGATCATATTTGTGCCGAGAATGCGGGCAAATTTGCACAGCCGGCGTAGGCTTTCAATGTGCTCTGCCACCGCAGCGCGGTCGGCCCGGTCGCATTTAAAGAAGGGCGCGCCGATGCCGCAGACAACCAGCCCGGCGGCTTCCAGCTTTTCTTTCATGCGGCGCACATCGGTCTCTTCCCACTGGAAGGGGCCTTTCTCCCATACGGAGCGCAGTTCCACGCCCTGCAGCAGGTTATCCTGGGCAAAGCGGATCACCACATCCAGATCCTGGGAGATCTCATCGGAAATAACAGCAAGTTTAAACATAACTTACACCGTCAGCAGGGCAGCGCTGTCGGCATCTACCCACAGGGAGATATTGCCGGTGGTGCGCAGAATGGAAGCCGGGCAGGCGGTGGAAACGGGGCCTTCCACGGTGGCTTTTACGGCGTTGGCCTTTGTGGGAGCGGGAACGATGCAGAAACCGATCTCGGGCTTCACCAGAGTGGGCACGGTCAGGCTCAGGGCGTGGGTGGGTACTTCGTCCAGGGTGGCAAAGCAGCCGTCGTTCACCTGCTGCTGGCGGCACACGGGGTCCAGTTCCACAACTTTTACCCATTTGGGGTCGTTAAAATCAGCCACGGGCGGATCGTTGAAGGCAATGTGGCCGTTTTCGCCAATGCCCATGCAGATCAGATCGATGGGAGCAGCCTGCAGAGCGGCGGTGTAGCGGGCACATTCTTCTTCGGGGTCAACGTTGCCGTCCAGGTAGGTCACGCTGGCAAAGGGCAGCAGGCCGAAGAGACGATCGCGCAGGAAGTTGCCGAAGCCCTGGGGAGCATCTTTGGCCAGGCCAATGTACTCATCCATGTGGAAAGCATGCACGCGGGAGAAATCCACGCGGCCTTCGTTGCCGGCCTTTACCAAAGCAGCCAGAAATTCATTCTGCGAAGGGGCGGCGGCATAGATGATGCGGATGCTGTCTTTTTTGGCCAGCAGGTCGTTCATGGCGGCAATGCAGGCTTCGGCAGCGGCGGCGCCCATTTCGGCGCGGGTGTCAAATACGTTCACGGTCAGTTTGTCAGCGGTAAAAGTTCTCATGGGAAAAATCCTCCTGTAATTTTGTTTTATGCTTCGTATACCGTCTCGCCGCCGGAAATGGTGCGGGAGACGTTGATGTTCTCGTCAAAAATCGTGAAGTCGGCATCCATGCCAATGGCCAGCATGCCTTTTCTCTTCAGGCCCACCAGCTTGGCGGGGGTCAGGGAGATCATCTTCACGGCGTCGATGATGGGGGCACCGGCCAGGTCGCGCATATTGCGCACCAGGCGGTCGGCGGTGGCTACGCTGCCGGCAAATGCCTGGCGGTCCGGCATTTTGGCTACGCCGTCTTCAATGATGCACTTCTGGCCGTCTTTCAGGCTGCCCAGCAGGCTTTCGCCCTCCGGCATACCCGCGCCGCGCATGGAGTCTGTGATCAGAGCCAGGCGGTTGGTGCCGATGCTGCGGTAGCAGTGACGCAGAATGTTGGCGGGCAGGTGGCAGCCGTCGGCAATGATTTCGGAAGCGATCTCATCGTAGAAGAAGCCGCTTTCGATAACGCCGGGGTAGCGGTACGAATTGATGCGGATGAGGCCGCTCATGCCGCAGTACAGGTGGGTGATGAGGCTGTAGCCGTTTTCAATGGCTTCGCACACCACGGCATCGGTGGCTTCGGAGTGGCCAATGGCGGCTACAATGCCATGGTCACGCATCAAGCGGCCGAATTCCATACCGCCGGGCAGTTCCGGGGCGGCGCTCCAGCGCAGGATAAGACCTTCGCCGGCGGCGAGCAGCTTTTCCACATGCTCTTTGGTGGGGGGAATGACATAGCGGGGATCCTGGGCACCGCGGTAGGTCTGGCAGAAGAAGGGGCCTTCCAAATGCAGGCCGGGGGTGGCGGCACCCTTGCGGGGGGCATCTTTTACCTTGCGGAAGAGCTCGAACAGGGCGATGAGCTCTTCATCGGAGCAGGCCAGAGAAGTGGGCAGCATAGTGGCGGTGCCGTGCTTGGCGTGCATGGCCAATGCGCCGAAGAAGGCTTCCTCAGTGCCGTCCATAAAGTCGTGGCCGCCGCCGCCGTGGGAATGAATGTCGATCCAGCCGGGGGAAACGTACTGGCCGCAGACGTCGATCACATCGCCGGTTACTTTGGCGGCATCGTAGGGGCCAACGTAGGTGATGAGGCCGTTTTCGGCGGTAACCATGCCGTTTTCGATGATGCGCATGGGGGTGATGACCCGGCCGCCGGTGAGGGTGAATTTATTCATGTTCGTCCGTCCTTTCTGTGGGGTGGGTTAAGTAGCAAAGCAGTGTTTCGGTAATGTTTTTCGCCCGTGCCTGCATGGCTTCTTCGGTGCGCAGGTCGGTTTTCATTACACGAGACATGGTGTGGATATTGGAAAAATAATTGAACGTGCAGGCAAACAGGGTGGTGAGCACCTGCTCTTCCTCGGCATCCTGCCGGAAAATTCCCTGGGCCTTGCCTTTCTGCAGCAGTTCCCGCATGGTGCGGCGCATGGGGTCACGAATGGCAGAAAGACCGGCATTGTCAAAGTGCCGGGCCTCGTACAGGTTTTCCCAGGTAACCATGCGCACATAGTGGGGGTCACTTACCAAAAAGTCAAAGTAGACCTGCACCAAAGCCCCAATGGCTTCCTGTACATTATCGGTTTGGGGAAGAGCGGCTTCGCAGTCGCCCAAACGACGGTACACGTTTTCCAGTACGGTTTGGTACAGCTGTTCTTTGCTGCCAAAATAGGCGTAGAGCATCCGTTTGTTGGCGCCGGCGGCGGCAGCAATGTCGTCCACCCGGGCGCCATCCAGCCCTTTGGCGGCAAAAATCTCCTCCGCGGCCTGCAGAATATTCTGTTTTGTCCGCTGGGCGCGGCCCTCGCTGCTGGGTTCCATGGCGGCTCCTTTCTCAGGTAACTGGTTAGTTACATGATACATTCCGCAAGAGAAAAATACAAGTGGCAACATGACGAATTTGCTTTTTTATTTTTGTGAGACTGCACAAGGCAAATGTGAATTTTTTTGGCCGGGGCTTGTATTTGCCGCCGGGGTTTTGTAAAATAAATATGATTAAATCATAGCAAACGAGCCTTTGTTTATTTGGCTGCATCTGTTTTTGTGGAAAGGAAATTTCATGCGGAATACCATTCTCTTCGACCTGGACGGCACCCTGCTGCCCATGGATCAGAATACGTTTATCAAGGCCTATTTCTCCCGTCTGGCCATGCGCTTTATTCCCCTGGGGTACGATAAAGACACCATCATCGGCGGTGTATGGAACGGCACTATGGCCATGATCGCCAACGATGGCACCATGACCAACCGGGAACGTTTCTGGCAGACCTTTGAAAAGCTTTTGGGTCGTCCTTTGGGCGATTTCGAAGCCCAGTGCGACGATTTTTACACCAAGGAATTCCGCGAAGTGCAGGCCATCACCAAAGAAAGCAATGTGGCGGCCCGGGTGCTGCCCATTCTGCGCAAAAAGGGCTATACCGTTGTTCTGGCCACCAACCCGGTGTTCCCGCTGGTGGCAGTGCGTACCCGCCTTTCTTGGATTGGCCTTACGCCGGAAGATTTTGATTATGTGACCACCTACGAAAACAGCCATTTCTGCAAGCCGAACCCCCGGTATTTTGAGGAAGTGTGTGCGGTCATTGGCAAAGCCCCGGAACAGTGCTACATGGTGGGCAACAATACCGATGACGACTTGAGCGCCGCCAAGCTTGGCGTGGAAATGTTTATGGTCACGGACTTTTTGGAAGACGAAAAACACGTGGATATTGCCGGTGTGCCCCAGGGTACACTGGAAGATTTGATCGCCTGGGCGGAAAATCTGCCGGCGGTGAAATAAGGAGGAACATATGGAACCGAAAGATTATGTTGTGATCAAAGTTGAAGGCGAATACGCCACCCTGCAGGATACCGACGGAAACGACCTGTTCATTGCGCTGGCTCTGCTGCCGGAGGGGACAGATTTGAATTCCCGCCTGCATTTTGAATGTTTTGAATACACCCTGCTGTAAAGGAGGAAGCGAAGATGGCACTTTACTGGGGAGATTTGCATAATCACTGCGGCATTACTTACGGTTACGGCAGCCAGGCCAACGCCCTGCGCCGTGCC
Organism: Clostridia bacterium; assembly: GCA_017547865.1. Next base: position 10,988 of record JAFYOA010000040.1, on the reverse strand, counting down.
GCTGCGCACCTGGATTTCTGCGCTGTAACAGGCCATGCCATGTGGCCGGATATCATGGAGCGCAATCCCGATACCGCCTTTACCATCGATTTCCATGAGGTCGGCTTTAAAAAGCTGCGGGATAACTGGGAAAATGTGCGTGCCGAAGTGGCTGCCGCCAACACCGGTGATCTGGTGACTTTCCAGGCATATGAGATGCACTCCAGCCTGTACGGAGACCACCACATTGTTTCTCCCAGCGATGAACTGCCCCTGGTGTACCGGGACAGCCCCGCCGCCCTGCGGGAAGCCGCTGCTGTGCCTGCCATTACGGTGGCGCATCACATCGGCTACACCCCCGGCTACCGCGGCATCAACTGGGATCTGTACAATGAAGCCACCACCCCGCTGGTGGAGGTGTGCTCCAAACACGGCTGCGGCATGAGCGAGACCGCACCCTACGCTTACTACCACAACATGGGCCCCCGCGACACCCACAACACGGTGTACGAAGGCCTGCGCCGGGGGAACCACTTCGGCTTTGTGGGCTCCACCGACCACCACGCCGGCTACCCCGGCTCTTACGGAGACGGCAAGCTGGCCGTGCTGGCAGAGGAAAAGACCCGCGAGGCCATTTGGCGGGCATTGCAGCAGCGCCATACCTACGCCGTAACCGGCGACCGCATTTTTTGTGATTTCCGCCTGAACGACGGCGTGATGGGGGATATTCTGCCCCTGACCGCCGAGCGGAAAGTGCGCTGGTCTGTAAAAGCCGGGTACGAGATCGACAAGATCGTTCTGTATAAAAACCTGAAGCCCGTGCAGGTGGTGTGCGGCGAAATGCTGCCCCCCTGCGAAAAAGACACCCGGTTTAAGTTCCGCGTGGAGATGGGCTGGGGCAACAACACCGAAGAAGGCTACCGCTGGGATGGCGCCGTGCGGGTAAAGGGCGGCAAACTGATCGATGCCGAGCCTTGCTTCCGCGGGCGCAGTGTGCTGGCCCCCAGCACCACCGATACCACCGGTTTTGACGACGTGAATGACCTGGATAACCGCATCCTCTCCCGTACGGAAGAAGAATGCACCTGGAAGTGCTTCACACTGAAGAATATGTCCACTCTGCACCCCTCCACCTGCGCTGTGGTGCTGGAAGTGGAAGGCGGCAAAGATACGGAAGTGACCATCTGTGTGAACGGCCACGAGCGTACCTGCACCCTGGGCGAGCTGTGCGAATACGGCTACAGCGAGCACATGAAGCCCTGGCATTCCCAGGCCTATAAGGTGCACCGCGCCATTTCCTGCTCGCAGTACGAAGTGGAAAACACCTTTATGGATACAGACAACGCCCCGGCGTTCTACCACCTGGAGGTTTCTCAGAAAAATATGCAGTACGCCTTTGTTACCCCCATTTGGGTGGGTTGCTGAGGCCTGCAGGAACATACGGATATAAAATTAAAAACGCCGGCACCTCTTTTGCGGAGGCACCGGCGTGATTTTTTATTCTTCGTCGTTTTCCAGACGATCCAGTTCGGCCGAAATATTCGCGGCCATGCGGGTAAGAAGGTGGAAAAGCGTTTCCATTTCTTCTTCGGAAAAACCCGCCAGCAGGCTGAAGAAATACTGCTTCTGACAGGTCTGCAGGGCTTCCATCACCGGCAGTTTTTCTTCCGTTAAAAACAGACGGCGCACCCGGCGGCTGTCGGGGTCGTCTTCCACCCGCACATAGCCTTTCAGCCGAAGGGACTCGATGGCGGTGGAAACATTGGATTTTGCCAGCCCGCGCCGAGCAGCAATGTCCCGGGCTGTGTTGAGCGGCGGATTCTGGTACAGAAACAACAAAATATCGATCTCCGGCTGGGTGAGGCCGTATTGTTGGGTGAAAGGCTGGAACATGCGAGCATACAAAAGCCGCGATTGCCGTGAAGATACCAACGGATCGTACATAATTTTCTCCTGAACAGTTATTTTACAGAACAGTTACAGTATAGTACGATTTTCCACACAGGTCAAGACTTGTGTGGAAAAAAGCGCGGTTTAATCCAGCAGAAATTCGCAGAACATTACATTTTGCCGCCGATATGTGTAGGTGATGAACACCCGATTGCCCCGGGCAATGATGGCGGGGTAAGAGTATTCTCCGGGTTCGGTCTCCAGATCCAGCAGTTTTTCAAAGGTTTCTCCGTTGTTTTTGGAAGCAAACAGGCTCAGGGGCGAGCGGGCGCCCCAGTTATCGGCAATGGGGTTGCATACCAGCAGTACAGTGCCGTCGTCGGTGCGCACGCAGTCCAGCCCGCTGTTGTTGTTGGGCATTTCTGTGGGGCGGGCGGGGGTCCAGGTTTCGCCGTCATCGAAAGAATCGCTGCGGTAAATTTTGCCGGCATTGGTGCGCAGAAGTGCATGGATGTGCCCGGCAGGGGCTTCCCACAGGCTGGGCTGAATCATTCCCACAGCGGCATCTTCCACCGGAATGGGCTTTTTCTCCCAGTTTTCTCCGTTCAGAGCATCGATGAACGCCCGCCAGCGGCCCTGTTCACAGGAGGCCGGGGCCAAAAGCCGCCCGGAAGCAGTGCGGATGGGTTTGTTTTTCACCGGTCCGCGGCCGCCGGTGGTGTCTCCGGGCACAAGCTGCACCGGGGCGTTCCAGGTTTTTCCGCCATCGGCAGAAGAGACCACCCGGGTGTGCCAACCGGGAATGGTATACCCCAGTTTGTAAAACAGGCTTAGGGTGTGGTCATCCGTTTCAAACAGCACCGGGTTCCAGTGGGGAATATTCTCCTCCGGGGTCACGGGCTGCGGAGGTGTCCAGCCGGTTTCTTCCCGGCGGCTGACCCATATTTTCACATCGGCGGCACTTTCTTTTGTGCCGGCAAACCAGGCCGCCACCGGGGTGCCGTTCACCACCGCAACGGTGGAGGCGTGGCACTGGGGTGTAGGGGGCGGTGTGGGCAAAATCAGTTCTTTTCGAAGCAGTTTCATGGGGTTATCTTTTAGAAAGAAGCCAGCACTTCCGGCGTCATGTTTTTCACCACGGCGATGGCCAGGTCTACCGCTGCTTCTACATCGGCGTAGCTTGCCCAGCCGTAATGAGAGTGGATGTACCGCACCGGCACACCCACCACGATGACCGGGATGCCGCCGTTCTGCAGGTTGATGACGGCGCCGTTGTTGCCGCCGCCGCTGCGTACGCTGGTCTGCAGGGGAATGTTCAGCTGCTCTGCCAGGTCAATGGTGTAGCGCATAAAACGGGGATTGGCGATCATGGAGCGATCCATAAAGCGGATCATGGGGCCTTTGCCCACGGCGGTCTGGGTCATGTAGGGTTCGGTAAAGGTATCGTCTGCGGGGCAGCCTTCAAAAGCAATGGCCACGGCGGGCTTTACGGTGTTAACAGAGACCTGCACGCCGCGGTCGCCCACTTCTTCCTGCGAAGACAGCACGCCGCACAGATCCACGGGCAGATCTTCATCGGCCAGGCGATGCAGAGTCTCCAGCATGGCGGCGCAGCCTACGCGGCAGTCAAACGCCTTGCCCAGCATCCGGTCGTGTTCTTCATCGTAGGTGAAATCCACCGCAGAGACCACCGGCTCGCCGATGCGCACGCCGTAGGCTTCCACCGCTTCCTGTGCAGAGGAAGCACCAATGTCAATGACCAGGGTGGAGGGGTCGGCGGCACGGTTGCGGTCGGCTTCTGTAATAAAATGCGGGGGCGGGGCGGCCACAACGCCGGGAATAAACTTGCCGGTTTTGGTGCGCACCCATACCTTGGAAGCCGGCAGGGTGTTGGGGCTCCAGCCGCCAAGGGGCAGGAAGCGCAGGGTACCGTTGGGCTTGATGGCCTGTACCATCATGCCCACTTCGTCGCCGTGGGCATCCAGCATGAACACCGGTTTTTCGCCGGAAAAGTTTTTGGGGTACAGGTAAAGGTTGCGCAGACTGTCTTCTTTGGCGTCGGCAAAGTCTTCTGCAAAACGGCGGGCCACCGCCACGGCTTCGTCTTCAAAGCCGGAGGGGGCTTTGGCTTCGGAGAGATCCTTGATGAGATCGAGCATGGTTTCTTTTGTGCTGGGGGTCATACGGTTCCCTTCTTTCTTGAATGTTTGACAATGGACAATTGACAACGGACAGCCGGAGTGCACGCAGCTGTTCGCTGTCAGTTATCCACCGTCCGTTTTCATTTTACAAAAACCTGCCGCCAAATACAAGCCCCGGCAGAAAAACCGCCCCCTTTTTGAAAAAACTCTTGTGATGTGCCCGGCGGTTTGCTATACTGAGAGTAGACGCCGGCTTGGTCGGCTTATAAGGAGGAAATGACAATGACACAGTTCCCGCGTACAGAAGTTGGCGGCATTTCGCTGCCCCGTATGCTGATTGGTACCAACTGGCTGCTGGGCTACAGCCATACCGGCCCCGCCGCCGATGAAATGATCAAGAACCGCCATAACGACCCGGAAAACGTGGCTGCCGTGCTGGAAGCTTACCTGCAGTATGGCATCGATGCCATCATGGGCCCGTCTTTCAGTGAGGATACCCCCCTGCGCCAGGGCATGAAGATTGTGGAAGAAAAGTACGGCATGAAGTTTATTCAGATCGTGACCCCGCAGATCAACGTGGACAATACCCCGGAAGCCTATGCCGAAGCCGAGGCCACCATTGCCCGCTGTGCTGCCGAAGGCGCCACCTTCTGCCTCATTCACCATATGTCTGCCGAGCAGCTGGTGAACAAGAATACCAGCACCATGGATCGCCTGCCGGATTACCTGGCGATGATCCGCAAATACGGCATGAAGACCGGCCTTTCTGCCCATATGCCGGAACTGGTGCAGTATTCCGATAAGAACGATTACGACGTGGATACCTATATTCAGCTGTACAACTGCATGGGCTTCCTGATGCAGGTGGAAGTGGAAGGCGTGAACGCCGTGATTTGGAATGCCAAAAAGCCCGTGATGACCATTAAATCTATGGCTGCCGGCCGCTGCACGCCGTTTGTTGGCCTTACCTTCAGCTTTGCCACCCTGCGCCCCTGCGATATGGTGACCCTGGGTGCCTTTACCCCCGCCGAAGTGCACGAAGACGTGGAAATTGCCCTTGCCACCCTGGAACGCCGCCGCGCTCACCTGGGTAAGAGAAGCAGCCCCGCCCCGAGCGCTTTGCTGAACGCAAGAGAGTAAGTTTTTGTTGATATTTTGGAAGAATATCAATACAGCCTTGCCCCGTGCTTTGCTGAACACACAAGAGAATAATAAAGAAAAGGCGCCCTGCATTTCTGCAAGGCGCTTTTTTGTTGAATTACTTGTACTGGGGCAGCCAGCCTTCGTGGGCTTCGAAGAGATCGTCGCACAGAGACTTGATGTCGTCCAGAGAAAGTTCGGAAGAGGTATGGGGATCCATGTAAGCGGCCATGTACACGTCTTCCTTCTTGAGGGAGCGGGCAGCCTGAATGGTGAGCAGCTGCACGTTGATGTTGGTGCGGTTAATGGCGGCGCACTGCTCCGGCAGGTCGCCCACAAAGCAGGGGTTCAGACCGTTGCGGTCTACCATCACAGGCACTTCCACACAGGCGTTCTGGGGCAGGTTGGTGATGAGGCCGGTGTTCAGCACGTTGCCGTGAATGCGGAAGGGCTGGTCGGTCATCACGGCCTTGATGATGGGGGCGGCGAATTCGTGGGTCAGCTTGTGCTCAATGTGAGAATCCTTCAGCAGGCTGTCGCGCATTTCGTTCCAGCCGTTGATCTGGTTGATGCAGCGGCGGGGATATTCATCCAGCGGGATCTTGAAGCGCTCGATGAGTTCGGGATAGCGCTCTTTGATGAACCACGGGGTGTATTCAGAGGTGTGCTCGCTGGATTCGGTGATGTAGTAGCCGAAGCGCTGCATCATTTCCAGGCGCACCAGGTCTTCTTTGTTGGTGTTGTAGGCCGGGTCGGCGGCGCGGCGCTTGATCTCCGGGTACAGGTCACGGCCGTTTTTATCTTCGATCTTCAGCAGCCAGGCCTGGTGGTTGATGCCGGCGATCTCCCAGCGGAAGCCTTCCTTGTATTCTTCCATGCCCAGAATGTCCAGCAGGTGCGGGGCGCAGGACTGCACGGAGTGGCACAGACCAACGGTTTTGATGTTGGTGTAGCGCTGCATGTAGCCGGTGAGCATGCACATGGGGTTGGTGTAGTTCAGGAAGAGAGCGTTGGGGCACAGACGCTCCATGTCGTTGGCGTAGTCTTCCATAACAGGAATGGTACGCAGAGCGCGGAAGATGCCGCCGATGCCCAGGGTATCGGCAATGGTCTGGCGCAGGCGGTACTTCTTCGGCACTTCAAAGTCGGTGATGGTGCAGGGATCGTAGCCGCCAACCTGAATGGCGTTCACCACGAAATCGGCGCCGGTAAAGGCTTCGGTGCGGTCCAGGGTGCGGGTAATGTTGGCCTTGCCGTTGGCGGTTGCGTTAATGTTGCTGAGGATCTGATAAGATTCTTCCAGACGCTGGGGATCGATATCGAACAGACAAACATCAAAAGCGCCCAGTTCGGGGGTGAGGATGCAGTCGCCGATGACATTGCGGGCAAACACGGTGCTGCCGGCACCAATGAATGTAATCTTCATACAAAAACAGCTCCTTTTGCGCCCCGGTTTTTGCGGGGCGGTTGTATCTTTATCCTACACGCACGGGAATAGAAAATCCATTGCCATATGTTGCACGTATTTGCATTTTTGTTGCATATTGCAGTTTGGTAAAAAGAAAAGCCTCTCCCGCGGGAAAGGCTTTTCCACAATTTTAATTTTTGATGTTAAAACAGCGGGTTCTGGCGGCGCATTTTTTCTTCCAGCGCGGCTTCGTCCACCTGCAGCATGCCAATGTGGTCGTTGCCAAAATGCATCACCTTGCCCTGGCGCTCCGCAAGCGGCATCCACAGTTCCTGCTTGGTGTCGTTGGGGTTGCCGGCGGTGGCAAAATTGCACAGGTAGGTCACCATGGCTTCCGAGAGCGTATCGTCCCAGGCGGTCATGGGGCGCCAGCTGTTGTGCAGAGAACCAAACCAGTACCACAGGTCGCTGGAATGCCAGGAGCCGCGGTCGTCGCCGGGCAGGTCACGGTCGAAGAAGAAGCCGTAGACCGACGGCGCGTTCTGTTCCTGCTGCAGGTCTGCAAATTCCTTCACGGCTTTGTGCAGCAGGCAGCAGGCCATGTCGTCGCCGGTGGAGCCGATGATATAAGGCACGGGATGGGAACCTTCGGTGCGGGCGATGATGTTATTGGAGGCCACAATGAAATGGCCGTCGATGAGGGGAGCGCACATCAGCGCGGGGTCGGTGCGCATTACACCAAGGTAGGCCTTGGCAAGGTCATCGGTGGGAATGGCCTGCAACTCTTCCAGCGTTTTGGCACCAAGAGATTCCGCAAACTTGTTCCAGGCGGCAAAGGTTTCTTTGGCGGGGCGGGGGTTCATCATGGGCACCAGGCCGCCGCCGCTGAGCATAACAGCCCCGGCAAACAGGCCTTCGGAAAGGGGAGAGAGGCACAGCTGCTGCACGCTCATGGCGCCGGCAGACTGCCCCATAATGGTGATGCGGTTGGGGTCGCCGCCAAAGGAAGAAATGTGGTCTTTCACCCAGTTGAGAGCGGCCAGCTGGTCGAACAGGCCGTAGTTGCCGCAGGTATCGTGGGTGCGGGCAGCTTCAAAATTGGAAAAACCGAACACGCCCAGGCGGTAGTTGATCGTTACGGCGATCACGCCCTTGCGGCACCAGGCGCGGGGGTCAAAGTGCTTTTCGTTGCCGGCACCGCCCGCAAAGGCGCCGCCGTGAATATAGAACAGCACCGGCACCTGCTCGGCGTTTTCCGGCACGTAAATGTTCAAAAACAGGCAGTCTTCGCTGTAAGAAAAGACCGTGCCTTCCCGGAATTCGTGGCCGTAAAAGCTGCTTTCCGGCACATAGGTGCGGGCCTGGGAACAGGCATCGCCGAATTCGGTGGCGTTGTACAGGCCGTCCCAGTGGGTTACGGGCTGCGGTTTGGCAAAGCGCCTGGCGGTGGCATAGCGCACACCTTTAAAAGCGGTGATGCCATCGGTGGAAGCCACACCCTGCAGCGGGCCGCAGGCGGTTTGAACGATGAGATTGCTGTCAATGTATCGGCTCATAAAAACTCCTCCGTTTTCGTTTTCTACATTCAGTATACCCGTTTTTCCGCAGAAAAGAAAGGAGGAATTTCCTGAAATTTTGCGGCAGTTGATTTTTCCTCCCCATTCTGTTAAAATCAAGGTGTCATTTGTTCAAAGGAGATGAGACCCGTGGCCAACGGTTGGTACCAAACCCTTCGCCGGGCTTCGTACAGAAAATGATGCCGCCTGTACGGAGCAAAAGCCGGTGCATCGCTTTTGCTCTTCTTTTCATCAAAACAGAGGAGTATACCTATGTCTGAACATGGTTCTTTAAAAAATTTCTGGCTGTTTCAATCCGGCCAGTTCGTTTCACGCTTTGGCAGTAAGCTGACTTCTTACGGCCTGATTTTGTGGGCGTACGCCCAGACCGGCTCGGTGCTTTCCACCACGCTGCTTACGGTAAGCACCATTGCGCCCCTGTTTTTGCTCAGCTTTATCTTTGGCAGCCTGGGCGATACCTGGGACCGCAAAAAAATCATGCTCATTGCCGATGCTGTGGCCGCCGCCACCTCGGTGATGACCCTTGCTTTGCTGCTTGTGGGGCAGCTGCAGGTGTGGCACTTGTATGCCATCAATCTTGTTTTGGGTATTTCCGATGCCTTCCAGGGCCCGGCGGTGTCTTCCGCCCAGTCGTCTCTTGTTCCGCCGGAAAAATACGCCGCCACCAGCGGCATCCGCTCTTTCTGCAATGCTGTGGTGGATATCGCCTGCCCCATCATCGCCACCTCGGTGTATGCGTTTTTCGGGCTTGGCGTTCTGGTGATCATCGATTTGCTCACCTTTGTGTTTGCGGCGGTCACCCTGCTGCTGTTCATCGAAATTCCCCCGGTGCCCGGTGTTCCGGCGGGAGAAAAGAAAAAATCTGCCCTGCAGCTGTGCGGCGATGGCGTGCGCTACCTGCTGGGCTTTAAAGGAATGCTGCTGTTGCTGCTGTACAAAGCGGCCATCAACTTTTCCTCTGCCCTTACCCGTAACCTGCTCACACCCATGGTGCTCTCCCGCGGGGGAGACGAAGTGCAGCTTGGTTTTGTGTCTTCCGTAACCGGTGCGGCCATGCTGGTGGGCAGCCTTTTGGTTACCCGGGCAAAGCCCCCGAAAAAACGGGTGGACCAGATGATGTGGGTGATGATCCTCAGCTGTGTTCCCGGTTTTGCCTATACCTTTGGCCGCAGCGCCTGGTGGTGGGCCTTTGCTTCGTTCTTCGGCTGGGTGCTGATTCCTTTGTGGATGGCCCATGTGGATGTGCTGATGCGCACCCGAACCCCCGTGGCCATGCACAGCCGCCTGTTTGCCGCGGAAGAAACCCTGAAGCAGGGTTCGCTGGTGCTGGGTATGGTGCTTTCCGGTGTGTTGTGCGACGATGTGCTGGAACCCATGGCGGCAAGCCTTTCTGCCACCCCCAATGCCCCGGCGGCACAGCTGCTGGATGCCCTGGTGGGCCTGACCCCCGGCGCGGGTATGGCGCTGCTGTTTGGCATTTCGCACGTTTTGTTCATTGTGTTTTCGCTGGTGTTCTGGCGGTTCCGTTCTCTGCGGGCGCTGGATAATGCGGAAAAGTAAGGAGTTTTTATGCGTATTGTTGTTTTGGATGGCTACACCACCAACCCCGGAGACATTACCTGGGCGCCGCTGGAAGCGCTGGGCGATGTGACCGTGTACGATACCACCCCGCCGGAACTGGTGGTGGAGCGTGCAAAGGATGCCGACGCGGTGATCCATTGCCGCATTCACTTTACGGCAGAACAAATGGCTGCCCTGCCGCAGCTGAAATACATCGGCACCCTTGCCACGGGCTACAACACCACAGATATCAAAGCCGCTGCCGGGCGGAATATCCCTGTGTGCAACGTGCCCCTGTATTGCGCAGAAACCGTGGCGCAGTTCGCGTTTTCTCTTCTTTTGGGTCTCTGCAACCGGGTGGAAAGCCATTCCCGCCGGGTAAAAGAGGGCCGCTGGCTGGAGAGCGTGGATATCGGCACGTTTCAGGAGCCTTTCATCGAACTGGCCGGCAAGACCATTGGCCTGTACGGCTATGGCAATATTGCCCGCAAGGTGGGCGCCATTGCCCGGGCCATGGGCATGCAGGTGCTGGCCTACCGCCGCTATCCTTCTGCAGAAGAAGGCGTGACCTTTGTTTCCAAAGATGAACTGCTGGCACAGAGCGATGTGATCTCCATTCATTGCCCGCTGACGGAAGAAACAAAGTATACCTTCAATGCCGAAACACTGGCAAAAATGAAGCCCGGTGCTTTGCTTATCAATACCGCCCGGGGCGCCGTGGTGGAAGAGCCTGCCGTGGCTGCTGCTCTGCACAGTGGGCAGCTGGCCGGCTATGCCGCCGATGTGTTTGAAACCGAGCCCGATCTCAGTGCTTCGCCGCTGATCACCGCCCCCAATACCGTGCTGACGCCCCACATTGCCTGGGCCTCCAAAGAAGCGCGGCAGCGGCTGGTGAACGAAGTGGCCGAAAACCTGCGCTGCTGGCAAAGCGGTGCGGTGAGCAACCGGGTAAACTGATTTAAATTTGAATATGTGCATAAAGAAACAGCCGCCTGCGTTTTGCAAGCGGCTGTGTTTTTTATTCGTTGGTGTCTTCTTCATCCGGCGGGGTGAAATCCGCTGCCGGGGCACCGGGGGCATCGGCCGGAGAAAGATCCGGCGGCAGATCCGGAAGCGTTTCTTCTTGCAGCTGCATGGGGAGATCGGCCCACACGCTCACGGTTTTGTCCGGGGCGTACAGCGCTTCTTCAAAGGTTACCTCGTGCTCCTTTTTGTATTCGGAGAACTTGCGTACCTGGCGCGGCAGATTTTTGCGGCGTTCAATTTCCGTTTTGCGGTCGCGGTCAAGTTTGC
>JAFYOA010000039.1 GCA_017547865.1 Clostridia bacterium | reverse complement strand
TCGAAATCATCGTAGCCGGTCAGGCTCTTCTGTGCGTGGAAGGAATTGAGTTTTTTGCCGGTGCGCAGGCACACGCCGCCGGTCACCATCAGTTCCAGCATTTTGGGCGTATTCTGCCAGCCCACAAACAGAAGATCGGAACTGTGGCCCTGCACGGCCACTTCCATGCAGCCGCCGCAGGCATAGTTCGAAGCATCCGCAAACGACTTGCCCGTGCGCATCTGGGCATCGATCATCGAAACATCGTTGAGGATCTGCGCACGGTTGTTGCCGCTGGTCATATAGCGGGCACACAGCTTCATCAGTTCATCCGGCGGGTCTTTCGGCACGCGAATGTACACGGAAGGATGAGAAATATTCAGGTCGATGACAGATTCCACCATGATGTAGGTCAGCGGGTTCACCGCAGAGGTCCCATCCGGGTTGGTACCGCCAACCACAACGGCTTCCACCCAGGTATCCCGCTCGTGCAGGCGCTCATCCAAGCGCAGGAAGAGTTCATCGATGATCTCCCGGGCTTTTTCCAGCGTGCAGCGGCCGGCGGCCAGGTCTTTCTCCAGGTAAGGCCACAGATGGCGGTCCAGCCAGCCGGGGCCGTTGCCGCCAAAGGGATTTTCACGCATCACCACTATGTGCTGCATAAAGAAGGCCTGCACCGCTTCTTCAAATGTTTCGCAGGGGTAACGGGGAACCTTCTTCATCCGCCGGGCCAGTTCGGTGTTGCCCACTGCCTCGTAAGCAGCAATGTGCTGATCGTTGAAATCCTGCAGGGCATCCAGCAGGATCAGCACGCCGTTGTAGAATTCGGCGGCTTCTTCATCTTTGGCTGTTTCCAGCGCGGCCTGTACTTTGGCCTTAAAGCCTTCGGTACCCAAAGACAGGATCAGATCAAAATTCCAGGTGATATGGCCAAAGGCGGTGGCAGAGATCAGCTGGTTTTCCATCAGCTCCGTGGCTTCCGGGTATTCGGCCAAAAACTTCGCTCTGGCCTCCGTCATGTAATCCAGTTCCGGGCAAATTTCCGTCACCGGGCCATCGTTGTAATAAATGCGGCCGCCAATGTTGTCTTCCGCGTAGGCCCATACCGGCTGGTTCTCAATGGCATAGGCCATGGCGCGGGCCAGCTTTTCCCCATGGGGAAGATCGGCAAACCGGCGCAGGCCTGCCTCGTGGTAATCCTGCAGAAAATGGGTGGGGAATTTTTGATTGTACAGTTCCAGACTGCGTGACTGCAGCCATTTGCTCCGTTCAGAAAGCATACGCTCACTTCCTTATGATAATAAACACACAGGCCCGCCTCCTGCTTTCCGCAGAAGGCAGGCCATCTTACCTGTTTTATTTGATTTTCAGGGTGACGATCTCAAAGTTCTTCACCGGCACGGTGATAACGCCGTTTTCCACCGGCAGCTCTTCCAGTTCGTTTTCCAGCATATCGCACAGCACGGCGCTTTCAAAGGCAAAGCCGGGGGTGAGGTGCGCCACGGCGCGGCGGTCAAAGGCATCGTACATACGAACCACCAGGCCGGTGCCGTCGTAGGCAGGCTTAGCGGTATCGATGATGACATTCTCCTTGTCGCAGGTCACCAGGCTGAAGTTCTCCGGCAGGCGGCCGTCCTGGGCGGCGATGGGAGCAGCCAGGGCCGGGCAGTTGAGGGCATAGGCCTCGTGCACGGTGGCGGTGCGGTAATCGCCGGCATGGGGCAGCAGAGAGTAGGTGAAGTGGTGCAGACCCTTATCCGCCTGGGGGTTGGGTTCGGTGCCGCACTTCAGCATGGTGATCTTCATGGTGCTGCCTTCGGTATTAAAGCCATACTTGCTCTCACTGAGGATACTGACGCCGTAGCCGTTTTCGGAGAGATCGGCCCACTTATGGGCGCAGACTTCGAACTTCGCCTTATCCCAGCTGGTGTTTTCGTGGGTGGGGCGCTCCAGGTTGCCGAACTGGATCTCGTAGGTGGCACGGCTGGCGTGTACATCCACGGGGAAGGCAGCCTTCATCAGCATATGCTCTTCGTGCCAATCCAGGTCGGTCTCAAAGTCAATGCGTTCGCACTCGCTGTAAAGCCACATGGTCTGGCAGATGGTGGAGGAAAGGAACTTCCGCTCGATCTTAAAGCCGGCGCGGGTGCCATCCACCACAGGGGTAATGGTGGGGGCATCTTCCAGCACGGTCTTCTTCTGCTTGTAGTAGTTGGTGATCTCCCAGTTATCGTACTGGCGGGGGAAATCCTCAAAAATCTGGATCTCGTTGCCGGGCTTGCCGGGCAGCAGCACGTCGCGGTCAAACCGCTTGTCGTACAGCTTTTCAATGCGGCCGGCGGCATCCAGGGTAATATCGTAGTAATCGTTGGAAATGCGGCTGCCGGAAATTTCCACGCGGCAGGGCTTTTCATCACCCTTGACCACGGCCCAGCCCAGGGCAGGAATCGCTTCGGTCTCCACGGTCTTGCCGTTCACTTCCACCTGTGCCTTGCGGGCAAAGCCAAGGGGATTGTACACGAACACGCCGCCATCGGTCTTTACGTTGGCCTGCAGGGCAGCCAGCTTTTCATCGCGCACGGCATCGGCGGTGGCCAGCACACCGGCGTATTCTCTGTCGGAATCCTCGTACACTTCGAAGATGGAAGAACCGGGGATGATATCGTGGAACTGGTTGCGCAGCACCACTTCCCAGGCGTTGTACAGTTCGGCATCGTGGGTATCGCCGCCGTTCAGCAGGGCATCTGCCGCGCAAAGGGCTTCTGCCTGCTGCAGGGCGAATTCGCTCTTGCGGTTGTTCTTCTTGTTCTTCGCCATAGAGGTATAGGTACCGCGGTGGAACTCCAGGTAGAGTTCGCCCACCCAGCGGGGCAGGCGCTGCAGCAGGGCGGCGTTTTCTTCAAAGTTCTTGCGGGTGTCGTTCAGCCAATCGGCAGAAACGCCCATGCGTGCCTTGGGCAGGCCCGGCAGGCCGTACTGCAGGCGGCGGTAACGCTCCAGCATCTGGCGGGTGGGGCCGCCGCCGCCGTCACCGTAACCGAAGGTCACCACGGCTTCGTTGTTGTATTCCTTCTGCTGGTAGCGGTCCCAGGCGCCCAGCACCATGGAGGGCGTCACATCGCCCACGTAGGTGGTGAAGTTATCCGTGGCGTGGTTGGGGTTGGCGTTCTGTGCGGTAATAAAGTTGGTGAAGATCTCGGTGCCGTCAATGCCTTCCCACATGAAGGTATCGTAGGGCAGGGTATTGGTCTCGTTCCAGCTGATTTTGGAGGTAACAAAGTTCTGCACTCCGCACTTCTTCAGAATCTGCGGCATGGCGGCACTGTAGCCGAACACGTCGGGCAGCCACAGGGTCTTGCTGTCCACACCAAATTCATCCTGCATGAACTTCTTGCCGTGGACGATCTGGCGCACAAAGCTTTCGCCGCTGATGAGGTTGCAGTCGGCTTCCAGCCACATGGCGCCTTCCACTTCCCAGCGGCCCTCGGCCACTTTCTTTTTGATCTCTTCGTACAGGGCGGGGTCTTCTTCTTTTACATACTTGTACAGCTGCGGCTGAGAAGACATGAAGGTGTACTCGGGGTACAGGCGCATCAGTTCGATCACCGTAGCAAAGCTGCGCTGGGATTTTTCCACCGTCTGGGCCAAAGTCCAGCGCCAGGCAACGTCGATGTGGGTGTGGCCGATGCAGTTGACGATGGCATCACTCTTGCCGCAGACTTTCTCGTAGAATTCTTCCTGCATATACCGGCTGGCAGCGGCAAGGCCGGCGTAGAAAGCCTCGCTGTATTCCGGCCACATCACCAGGCGGTTGGCGGCCTGCTCCAGGCACTTCATGGTGATCACATACTCGCCGGTGTTTTTGTTCAGCAGGCGGCTGGCGGCCAGCGGCACGCTCAGGTCGTAGTAGGTCTTTTCAATGCGGTCATCCACCCACACCAAAGAGGGGATAAAATCCATGGGCTGGTCGATCATGCCAAGGTAGAAGTAGATGTACATATCCAGCTCTTCGCCGGTGGGCAGGTTCATCATGGTGTGGTTCACATCCATGCCCTGCACGGTGCGGCCGTTGATGTACACCAGCGCCTGGGGGTTGCAGGCATCCCAGCCGCCTTCACGGCCGGTGATCAGGCGGAAATAGAGAGACTTTTCCGGCTGGGCCTGGGGCGCGGTGAAATGGAAATGGAACCAGTAGTGACCGTCTTTGCCGTAGGGACGGGTGCCCATTTCGAAAGGCTGCCAGCCTTCCGCGGGGGGCTCGGTGCCAATTTTATAGCCGCACGCCACCCATTCAATGGGGCCAAGGTCGCCGGCCGGGGTCACGCTCAGTTCTTCCAGTTTTTTGCAAAGCACATTTACTTTGTCAAATGTAAAAGAGAAATCCATTGTATCCTCCTTTTGCCGCAAAAAAAGCAGCATTTCATCCAAATTCAGGCGGCAAACCGCCGCTACGCTTAGTATAAATGTTTTTGCCTTTTGGTGCAACCAAATGCGGAAAAAATTACTTTAGAATTTTTTAAAACTTTTTCGAAAATCCTATTGACAAATTTGAATTCGTTTCGTATAATATAAAAGCTTCGTACGTGAAGC
Organism: Clostridia bacterium; assembly: GCA_017547865.1. Next base: position 14,247 of record JAFYOA010000039.1, on the reverse strand, counting down.
GAAAAAAATATGGCGGGATAGCTCAGTTGGCTAGAGCATGCGGTTCATACCCGCAGTGTCGAGGGTTCAAATCCCCCTCCCGCTACCATTCTTCGATACGAATGGCAGCGTGGTTCCGAGTTCGTTTTTTCTATAGTTTGCGGATCTCCGCAAAACATTATGGCCCGGTGGTCAAGCGGTTAAGACACCGCCCTTTCACGGCGGTAACACGAGTTCGATTCTCGTCCGGGTCACCACACAAACGATAAACGGTCCTCGCTGTCCTTCGTTCGAATTTTTTACGGAGGCATAGCTCAGCTGGTTAGAGCGTTCGCTTCACACGCGAGAGGTCCTGGGTTCGAGTCCCCGTGTCTCCACCAAAAATCGACAATCTTCGAAAGAAGGTTGTCTTTTTTTATTTTCACAAACTTCCCGACTCGAACCCGAGAGGGCTTCGGGCGTATAGAAAATGTTCCGGCGGAACATTTTTAGCCCGGAGTGGTTTGGCCGGTACCGCACCGCAGGTGGGGTGGCCAAGCCATCAGCCTGCGCAGCAGGCGGTCGAGTCCCCGTGTCTCCACCAAAAATCGACATTCTTCGAAAGAAGAGTGTCCTTTTTATTTTTCTGCGGCTCTTCGACTTAAACATCACGCTTCCTCAACAGACACAGCAAACCATACCGCTGTGTCTGTTCTTGTTTATTTGGCCGAAGTATGATAGTATTAAAATCGGTTGAATAAAGTTGTACCGTACGGAGGCGTTTACCGTGAGAGCAAACGAATATCAGCAACTGGCGATGACGACATTAAACCCCGAATTAAGCAAAAAAGATATTCTGATCAACAGCGTCATGGGTTTGTGCGGCGAATCCGGTGAAGCGATCGATATTGTGAAAAAATGGCTGGCGCAGGGCCACGAACTGGACAAAGAACACCTGGCAAAAGAACTGGGGGATATTGCCTGGTACCTGGCCGAAGCCGCCACTGCCCTTGATCTGCCGCTGGAAGATATTTTGCAGGCAAACATCGATAAATTAAAAAAGAGATACCCCGAAGGATTTGAAAAAGAGCGCTCGCTGGTTCGCCCGCAAGGAGATTTGTAACCCGACGCCATCAATCCCCTATTCCCCAAAATCAATTCGTAGTATAATAAAATCAGAACCCGAAGGGAGGAACCCTTATGAACGCGAGAACCGATTTGTTTTTAGACAAATACAGGGAGCTGGAAGTGCTGGTAGCCACGGTGTATAACCTGCCGCCCTCTGCCTCGGCGGTGGTATACCTGCTGCAGCGAAAGGAATTCCGCGGTGTGAAAAGCGACCTGGAACTGTGCAAGGATGTGCGCAATCTCCTTTCTCACAACCCCAAAATAAACGGCCGCTACGCCGTAGAACCCAGCGAAGAACTGATTGCCCTGCTGGAGCGGACCATTGAACGGGTGAAAAACCCTCTGCTTGCCCGGCACATTTGGGTGCCCAAAGAAAAAGTATGCTACCGCACCATGGAGGACGCCGTTCGCCCTGCCATGCTGGATATGATTCAAAACGCCTATTCCCACATTCCCATTTTAAAAAACGGCGTGGTGGCAGGGGTATTCAGCGAGAATATTTTGCTGCATTACATGGTGGACAGCGCGTGTGCCCGCATGGATGACAACATGAAATTCTCGGATATGGATGGGTATCTCCCGCTGCAGAACCACGAGACGGAGTTTTTCCGTTTTGTTGGCCGGGACACACCCGCGGCAGAGATTGAAGATATTTTTGCCGCCGCACAGAAAGAACCCAAGCGCCTGGGCCTGGTATTTGTTACCCACAGCGGCCAGCCCACCGAAAAACTGCTGGGGATTATTTCTGCCTGGGATATGGCAGGCATCGATTGATACAGAGACAGGAGGAGCAACATGAAAGTATTGATGATCAACGGCAGCCCCAAAGCCAACGGCAACACCGCCACGGCTTTACAAGAAATGGAAAAAGTCTTTCTGCAGGAAGGCATTGAGGTGGAAACCGTGCAGGTGGGGCATCTGCCCGTGCGCGGCTGCATTGCCTGCCAGGCATGCAAAAAGACCGGCAAGTGCGCCTTCGATGACATTGTGAACGTGCTGGCCGAAAAGCTGGAAGCCAGCGACGGCCTGGTGCTGGGTAGCCCGGTGTATTATGCCTCTGCCAATGCCACGCTGATGGCGGTTCTGCACCGGTTGTTCTTCAGCAGCCGTTTCTCCAAGCAGATGAAAGTGGGTGCCAGCGTGGTGGCCGCCCGCCGCGGCGGACTTTCTGCCACCTACGACGAGCTGAACAAGTTCTTCGGCATTTCCGGTATGCCCATCGCCGCCGGCCAATACTGGAACAGCGTGCACGGCGCCGCCCCGGGCGAAGCCCTGCAGGATGCCGAGGGCATGCAGGGAATGCGTACCCTGGCCCGCAACATGGCCTTTTTAATGAAGAGCATTGCGCTGGGCAAAGAGCAATTCGGCCTGCCGGAAAAAGAGCCCACCACCCCCACCAATTTTATTCGGTAAGCAACAAGTACCCGGCAGCAGGGCTACCGGGTACTTTTAATTTTTAGTGACATATTTTCACGTTATTTGACTTTTCTGCAGAGCGGTGCTATAGTGAATGCAAATGCTTTTATTGGGGAAAGAAGGATCACCATGCGAAGTAAAGATGTCAATATGCTGTCCGGTCCCATCGTCCGGGGACTCCTATCCATCAGTTTACCGGTCATGATCATGAACGTGCTGCAGTCTTTGTTCAACCTTGTTGACATGACTGTGTTGAAAACCTACGACATCAGCGGCACTTCTGTTGGTGCGGTGGGTGTTTGCACCACGCTGATCATCCTGATCACCGGATTTGTAACGGGCATTGCCACCGGTTCCAACGTAGCCATCGCCCGGCGCATCGGCAAAAACGACCGGGAAGGCGTGGACCGCGCTATCGGCTCTTCCATTCTCTTCTCCCTCGTTTCCGGTCTGGTTCTTGCGGTCATTGGCATCGCTTTTGCAGAGGTCTTCCTTGGCTGGGTGAATTGCCCCGAAGAACTTCTTCCGGAAGCCTCTCTTTATTTCCGCCTGTATTTTGCCGGTGTTCCCATCTGCATGGTTTATAACTTTGCCGCCGCCATCATGCGCTCCTCCGGCAATTCCCGGGGTCCCATGGTTTATCTTTCTGTAGGCGGCGTAATCAAGGTCCTGCTTTCTGTGCTGTTTATTGCCGTTTGCAAAATGGGTGTGGAAGGCGTTGCCTATGCCACCATCGTTTCCTGGGGCGTATCTGCCCTTATGGCGCTGTATGCACTGGTACGCAGCAACAGCATTATTCAAATGCACTGGAAGCACCTGCGTTTTTATAAAACGGAACTTTTGGATATTCTGCGCACCGGCATTCCGGTTGGGCTGCAGCAGGCACTGTATGCCGTGGCCAATGTGCTCATCAGCGCCACGGTCAACTCCCACGGCCCCGCCGCCACCACCGGTGTTTCCATTGCCAATATTTACGATGGCATCCTGTACCAGATCTGTACCGCGACTGCCCTGGCGGTGATGCCTTATGTCAGCCAAAACGTGGGCCATGGCAACATTCAACGTGCCAACCAGGCGGTGTGGAAAGGCGTTCTTCTCACCACCGGCCTCGGTGTCACCTTTGGTGCGGCATCCGCGCTGTTCTCCGGCCCGCTTTCTTCCATTATGAGCAGCGATCCCGCGGTGATTGCCTATTCACAGCAGAAAATGATCCTGATTTCCAGCACCTATTTCCTCTGCGGCATCAACGATATCTTCGGCGCTGCCCTGCGCGGCATGGGCAAACCGCTGCCGCCCACCATCGCCACACTCATCTTTATGTGCGCCCTCCGTTTTGCCTGGGTGTGGTTTGTATACCCAGTTCTGCCCAACATCACGTTCCTGTATCTGGTTTGGCCCATCAGCTGGGTATCTTCCACCGCCATGCTGCTCTTTGTCTATTTTCCCACTGTCAAACAGCTCTTGCAGTCTGCACAGCAGCCGGCAGCCGAATAAAACAAAAAGTGCCTTTCACAAAGAAAGGCACTCTTTTTTATTCAGCTTAGTCTTTCAGGGCAGCCACCAGGCGCTTCACGGCTTCTTCTGCCACGCTCTTGGGAGAAGTAACGCAGAAGCGGCGGAAAATGGTGCCTGCCGGGGGCTCCATGCCGGCGCCGTCGGTGAGGACAATGTGGGCACGGCCCGCAATGCGCTCATCCAGTTCTTCGGAGGTATAGCCCAGGTCGGTGAAATCGACCCACAGAATGTAGGTGCCTTCCGGACGGAAGACCTTCACCTTGGGCAGCTCGGCGCACAGGGTGTTCACCACCAGGTCGATGGTCTCATCCAGATAATCGTTGAGCTGGTCCACCCATTCGTCGCACTTGGTGTAGGCGGCGGTGCAGGCAGCAATGCTGAAGGGAGACATCATACCGTTGTTGCCGCCCATCTTTTCGCGCAGCTTTTCATCCTGAATGATGACGTTGGTGATGGCCAGACCGGCAAGGTTAAAGGTTTTGCCCAGGCCGGTAACGGTCACAATGCCTTCCGGGCCAACCACTTTCACAAAGGGATGCACGGTGTTGCCCTTGCGCTTAAAGTCCATGTGCACGTCGTCGCACAGCATGATCACGTTGTTCTCGCGGCAAATGGCAGCGATCTTACGGATCTCGTCGTCGGTCCACAGGCGGCCGGTGGGGTTATGGGGCTGCTGCAGGATCACCATGGTGTTCTGGGGTTCCTTGCACAGCTTTTCAAAAGCTTCCCAGTCAAAGGTATAGTAGCCGTTGTCGTTCTTCATCTGGAAGCCGATGTAGTAGCGGTTCACGGCGTTTACGTCACCGCGGTAAAAATACGTGGGCAGGGGAACGATCACGCCGTCGCCGGGGCGGGTGAGCTTATCGATGGCTTCCACCACAGCAGCATGGGCACCGTGGGCGCAGTGGATCTCTTCCTGCTTTACTTCCCAGTCAAAGCGATCTTTCATCCAGCGGATAACAGCATCGTAATAGGTCTTCGGGGCAGCGGAATAACCGAAAATACCGTGCTTGGCTACGGTCTGCACAGCTTCCACAATTTCCGGGGCACAGCGGTAGTCCATATCCGCTGTAAAGAAGCACAGGCGATCTTCCGGCGCGGCCTCGCCCTTAAAAGCGGAAGCGATCCAGGGACCATCGGCCCATTTTACGGAATAACTGCCTTCTTCGTGGATGCGGTCCACAACTTCATCAAAATTGTATTTCATTGATATCGTATCCTCCTGCTCAGCGAGCAATTCTGTTACCTGTATGTTACACTTTTCGGCAGAATATGTCAACGAGTCCCGCACATTTTCAAAAAATGTTTTTGCGGGGGTGACAAATCACAGCTTTTCGATTTTTACCAGGGGGTACAGGCGGTCGTAGTCTTCCTGTTTAAAGTCACCGGTTTTGGGAGAAAGCGCATTGGCGCTGCCCAGTGTGGTGGCCACGCGCAGGCCTTCTTCCATAGAAAGCCCCCGCAGCAGCATCAGCGCAAGGCCGGCCAGCATGCTGTCGCCGCAGCCCACGGTGTTCACGGGTTCGATCTTCGGCGGCACGGCACGGTAGGCGCCTTCCGGCCCCACGGCCAGGGCACCCTTGCTGCCCAGAGAAGCCACGGCGTATTTCACCCCGCGGGCGGTCAGTTCTTTCAGCGCGGCCAGCACCTGTTCTTCGCCGTTCACAGGCTCGCCCAGCAGCTGGGCCAGCTCGTCGGTATTGGGCTTCATCAGGGTGGGGCAGGCAGCCGCACCTCTCTTCAGCAATTCGCCGCTGGTATCCAGCAGCACGGGCACGCCTTTTTCTTTTGCAAGCTGAATCAGCGTGGCGTAGCATTCCATGGGCACGCCCTTGGGCATGGAACCCGAAATGGTCACGGCACCAGCTTCTTCCAGAGCGGCGGTGTAATCCGCCAAAAAGCGGCGGTATTCTTCTTCTGTCACCGGGGCGCCGGGCTCCAAAAACTCCGTGTGCTGCAAAATGGAATTATCACGAATGTTGATGCAGGTGCGGGTCTCGGCTGCGGTTTTGGTAAAGTTCTGCCGAATGGCCGGGTTGGCTTCTTCCAGCAGCTGCAGCAGCCAGTCACCGTTGTGGCCGCCCACAAAGCCCATGGCGCATACCTCGCTGCCGGCCAGCGCAGCCACCTTGCTCACGTTCAGACCCTTGCCGCCGGGGGTGGCGCTCACGGTCTGCACCCGGGTCACCTCGCCGGGCACCAGTTTTTCCACGGTGTAAAGTTTATCTATGGCTGTATTCAGCGTTACGGTCAGCAGCATAGTTTTTTCCTCCTGTAAGTTCAGTTCGTAAAAAATATCGTCGCCCTCTTCTTTTACACGGCGAAACCCCAGCCGCTCGTGCATTTTTTGAGAAGCAGTGTTCCACCTGTACACGGTGGAACCGGTGATTTTCCGGTATCCCAGTTCCCGCAGGCGCTCAATCACCACCTGCATCACCCGGGCACCCACGCCCCGGCCGCGGTACTGTTCTTTCCAAATGGCAATGGGCGGGTTTTCGGGCTTCACCGTCACATCGCCAATGGGAACAAACATGCCGTTCTCTTCGGCTTCTATATAATACAGTTCGCCCACCCGGCTCAGGTAGGTGCACATCCGCTTCATGTAGTCCAGATCCGGAATACGGCTTTCATCAAAAATCCCCTCGGAGTTTTGGTACACCACGGGGTCCCGGTAACCGGGCAGAAACGATGCATAGTTTCCATCGTATTTTCGCAGGCGCAGCCCGGAAGAGATCTCCACAATCTCCGGCTGCACAATATCGTTCAGCGGCATGGCACAGTCCTTTCTTTACACAGGCAGAAAAGCCGCAGCCACCGCCAACACCACCGCCGGCAGCATATTGGCCACCCGCACTTTTTTGCCCCACACCAAATTCACACCCACGCAGAAGATGAGCACAGACCCCACGGTGGAAAGGTTCGCCAAAGCAAGCTCGGTCATCACCGGGCGCAGCAGGCCGGCCAGCGCCGTAACAGAACCCTGCAGCAGGCCCACAGGCACCGCAGAAAAAATGCAGCCCTTGCCCAGTGCGCAGGTCATCACCATCACAATGATCAGGTCCAGCACCGCCTTGGCAGCCAGCACAGAGTAATCGCCGGTCAGGCCGTCTTCGATGGCACCCACAATGGCCATGGCACCTATGCACACCGTCAGCGAGGCGGTGACAAAGCCATCCACAAAAGAAGCATCTTTCGCGCTGCCGGTCTTCATTTTCAGCCAGCGGCCAAAGCGCTCAAAAAGGTCTTCAATGCGCAGCAGTTCACCCACCAGCACACCAAGGGTAAGGCAGCCCACCACCAGCATGGCGCCGCCGCTCTGCACGCCTTCGGCCGTCACCGTCAGCATGCCTTCCATCGCTCCTGCCAAACCAATGAACAGAGTGCTGATACCGCAGGCGATCGTCAGCGCATCCTGCAGTTCTTCTTTTAAAAACCGGCCAAACAGCAGGCCCAGCACACCGCCGGCCACAATGGCCGCGCAGTTGATGATCGTTCCCAATCCAACCAAAACAAATCCTCTTTTCTGCCGCAATACTTACAAAGCAAAATATTCGCTGCTGTCATCTTATCACACCGCAGAAAAATTTTCAATCCGTCTCTCTTTACTTGCCCGCAAAGCCATGGTAAAATAATGCCAAATTCCGCGAAATTCCCCACCATGCATATAGAATAAAGGAGAACAAACCATGAAACAGCTGAAAATGCGCCGGCCCTCCGCGCCGGTCAAAGAATTGCCCCTGCCCGCCGGCTACCGCTATGAACTTTACAGCGGCCTGCAGGAACAGATCGACGACTGGAAAAACATCTGCAGCAACGGGCTGATTCGCCCGGGCGAAGACGGCGACTACTGGTTCAGCGAGACCATTCTGAAGCGCGCCAACCTGCACCCGGAAGAAGACCTGTTCTTTATTGTGGACGATGCCGGCCGCCGCGTGGCCACCACCGCCGCCGTTAAACTGGATGACGGCGTTGGCTATGTGCACATGGTGGCTTCTTTGCCGGAGACCCGCGGCAAGGGGCTTGGCCATGTGATGACTTCTCATGCGCTGGCGATGATTGAAGCCCGGGATGTTTCTTCCACCTACCTCACCACCGATGACTTCCGCGTGGCCGCGGTGAAGGTGTACCTGGATGCCGGTTTTCTGCCGGTGATTTACGAAGACCCGGAAAGCGACATGACCGACCGCTGGAACAAAATGCTGGAGCTGCTGCATTATCCCCCGGTGGAATACCTGCACGAATAAGGCAAAAATGATTTACAGACGCTACGTAACGTAAAAAGCTTTGTCCACTTTCTCGAAAGTGGTGGGTTGTTAGGGCAACGCCCTGACCCGTGTTCCGCAGAACACGGAACACCTTTTCTCAGAAGCGCTCCGCAAGGGGTGAATTTTCTGCCGCGCAGAAAAGAGGGGAGTCCCTGCAAGAGAGGGACTCCCCTAAATTGAATCGGCTTCTTTATCCGGAATCCATTTGCTTATGGATTCCATTTTTATTTTTCTGCGAATTTATCGCCTGGCCCAGCAATAATTGTTTCAGCACCCGCGGAACTTACGGTCGTTTTGGGCAGGATCGGCTCCCTCGGGAAGGCTGCTGGGCTTTTTGCAGCCCAGGCGTTCTTCGGCGTTGGCAATGCGCTCCGCCGTGGGCGGGCGAATGCCTTCCAACTGGTAAGGAATGCCGAGATTTTCCCACTTGAACGTACCCAGGGTATGGTAGGGCAGCACTTCTACCCGCTGCACATTGCCCAGTGTGGCAATAAAGGCACCCAGCGCATCCAGGTCTTCATCAAAGTCGCTGTGTTCCGGCACCAGCACATGGCGAATCCACACCGGCTTGCCCAGTTCATCCAGGCAGCGGGCCAGTTCCAGAATATTGTCGTTTGCAAACCCTGTCAGGCTCTTATGCCGGGCGGGGTTAATTTCTTTTACATCCAGCAGCACAAGGTCGGTGTACTTCATCAGTTCCTTAAATTTGGAAAAGAACGGTTCCTCCCGGGTAAAAGGTTGGCCGGCGGTATCGATGACGGTGCTGACGCCTTTTTCTTTGGCTTTTTTAAACAGCTCGGTCACAAAATCAATCTGCAGCAAAGGTTCGCCGCCGCTCACGGTAATGCCGCCGTCTTTTTTCCAGTAGGGTTTAAAGCGCATGGCTTTTTTCAGCAGGTCATCGGCGGTGGTCAGTTCGCCGCCCGCGGTATCCCAGGTATCGGGGTTATGGCAATATTTGCAGCGCATACGGCAGCCGGCAAGAAAAACCGCAAAGCGCACGCCGGGGCCATCCACCAGCGCAAAACTTTCCACCGAATGCACCCGGCCCATCGCAGTATTTTCCATAGCATTCACCTCTTTATAAAAATCATTTCCAAAAAATCAAATTTCAACGCACTCTGTAGGGGACGATGCCAAGCATCGACTGTGTCGGATGCGATCCACTGCGTGGGGTGCGATCGTCCCGACCAAATCAGCAGAGACTTTGTTTAGGGGTACCTTGTAGGGGCGGTCATTGCCCGCCCGCAGGCGCCGCCTTACCTGTCCACCGTCCACTAACCTGTTATAAAAAAGGCTGCCGAAACTCTCCGGCAGCCTCAGTTTGTTTAAAATTACAGGGTATCGTGGCAGGTACGGGCAATAACGTCCAGCTGCTGCTCACGGTTCAGGTCGATGAACTTCACGGCGTAACCGGATACGCGGATGGTGAAGTTGGCATACTCTTCCTTCTCCGGATGCTCCATGGCATCGATGAGCTTTTCTTTGCCGAAGACGTTCACGTTCAGGTGGTGAGCACCCTGATCGAAGTAGCCGTCCAGCACGTTCACCAGGTTGGTCACACGCTCGTTTTCGTCGTGGCCCAGGGCATCGGGGTTGATGGTCTGGGTGTTGGAGATACCATCCAGAGCCCAGTCGTAGGGCAGCTTGGTCAGGGAGTTCAGTGAGGCCAGCAGACCATTCTTTTCTGCACCGTAAGAGGGGTTGGCACCGGGAGACAGGGGCTCGCCGGCCTTACGGCCGTCCGGCAGAGAACCGGTGGCATTGCCGTACACCACGTGGGAAGTGATTGTGAGAATGTAGGTGGTGGGCTCGGAATCGCGGTAGGTCTGGCACTTCTTGATCTTATCCAGGAAGGTCTTCAGCAGCCACACGGCAATATCGTCGGCGCGGTCGTCGTCGTTGCCGTAGCGGGGGAAGTCACCCTCGGTGATAAAGTCGATGGTGATGCCGTCGGCGTCGCGCACAGGCTTTACCTTGGCATACTTAATGGCGCTCAGAGAGTCGACCACGTGGGAGAAGCCGGCGATACCGGTGGCGAAGGTACGCTTCACGTTGGTATCGATCAGAGCCATTTCGGCGGCTTCGTAGTTGTACTTATCGTGCATGTAGTGAATGACGTTCAGGGTGTTGACATACACCTTGGCCAGCCACTCCATCATATAATCGTAGTTCTTGATGACTTCATCGTAATCCAGGTACTCGCTGTCCAGAATACGAATGGCGGGGCCCACCTGGGCGCGGGTCTTCACGTCGATACCGCCGTTCATGGCATACAGCAGGCACTTGGCCAGGTTGGCACGGGCGCCAAAGAACTGCATTTCCTTACCGGTCTGGGTAGCAGACACGCAGCAGCAGATGGCATAGTCATCGCCCCACACCACGCGCATCACTTCGTCGTTTTCGTACTGCACAGAGCTGGTACGCACAGAAATGGCGGCGGCATAGCGCTTAAAGTTCTCGGGCAGCTGAGAAGCATACAGAACGGTCATGTTCGGTTCGGGAGAGGGGCCCATGTTTTCCAGGGTATGCAGGAAACGGAAGTCGTTCTTGGTCACCATGGGGCGGCCATCCACACCAACGCCGGCAATGGCCAGGGTAGCCCACACCGGGTCGCCGGAGAACAGTTCGTTATAAGAAGGCACACGGGCAAACTTGACCATGCGGAACTTCATGACCATGTGATCCACCAGCTCCTGGGCCTCGGCCTCGGTCAGGGTGCCTTCATCCAGGTCACGCTGAATGTAGATATCCAGGAAGGTGGAGATACGGCCAACGCTCATGGCGGCGCCGTTCTGGGTCTTGATAGCGGCCAGATAGCCGAAGTACAGCCACTGGAAAGCCTCGCGGGCATTCATGGCGGGCTTGGAAATATCAAAGCCATAGGAAGCAGCCATCACCTTCATTTCGGCCAGAGCCTTGTACTGCATGGTGATCTCTTCGCGCTGACGGATGATGTCTTCGGTCATGGTGCCGTCACCGCCGCATTCGGCAAAGTCGGCAGCCTTTTCCTTCATCAGATGGTCGATACCGTACAGAGCCACACGGCGATAGTCGCCGACGATACGGCCGCGGCCGTAGGCATCCGGCAGACCGGTGATGATCTTGTTCTTGCGCACGGCACGCATTTCGGGGGTGTAGGCATCAAACACGCCCTGGTTGTGGGTCTTGCGGTAATCGGTAAAAATCTTACCCAGTTCGGGGTCGGGGGTATAGCCGTTGGTGGTGCAGGCATCCATAGCCATGCGAATGCCGCCAAAGGGCATAAAGGCACGCTTCAGGGGCTTATCGGTCTGCAGACCAACCACGGTTTCCATATCTTTCAGCTCTTCGCTGATATAACCGGGAGCATGAGAGGTGATGCCGGAAACGATATGGGTATCCATATCCAGCACGCCGCCCTTGGCACGTTCTTCTTTCTGCAGCTTCTGCAGGGTATCCCACAGTTTTACGGTAGAATCGGCAGGGCCGGCCAAAAAGGACTCATCGCCCTCGTAGGGAGTATAGTTTTTCTGGATAAAATCGCGGGTGTTGATTTCGTCTTTCCAAAGTCTTCCTTTAAACCCATGCCAGGCTTCGTTGTTGCTCATTGCATTTCCTCCTTTAATTTTTTGCAGGCAGTGCCCGCTGCCGCGAAAACGGCTATATATTGTAGGGGTACTGTGGAAGAACCACAATACCACGAGGTTTGCTGTATAAGAGTATACCACGTATAGGGGGGTGAATCAATACGTAAAATAAACAAATTTTATCGAATGGAAAAACAAAACTCCATCCAAAATAATAATAATTCCTACATTTGGGAATCCAAACGCAAAAAAGTCAGTTTTTTTGGCACTTTTACTTCCTTTTTTTACCAAAGCGGCTGGATAAAATTACCGTTAAAAATATAATTAACCGGGCACAAATTTATGTACCCGGTTAAACTGTACAAAGTTACTCAATGCCCGTGGTGCCGGTCATCTGGTAGTAGATGCTGGAAAGCTCTGCCGCGCGGCTGCGGTAGTATTCCATAAAGGCAGAGGCAATGTTCAGAGAAGCACCGGAACCGGCACCGCTCTTTTCGGCACGAATGGCATCCAGAGCAGCGGGAGTGGCATCCACCCATTCTTCCTGGCCGGCCTTAATGGTATCGTAGGCATCTTCGCCATAGGCGCCATCCTTGGTTTTGGCCAGCAGGTCAACATACAGGGAATCGATCTGCTCTTCCCATTTCTCGACATACGTATCGAACAGTTCGATCATTTCCAGGGTGGTCAGGGCATCTTCGCTGTCCACCAGGAAATCGGCATCGATGCTGTTTTTGGCAAAAGCATCGGCAAATTCAGGGTCTTCGGTATCCACCGGGGGCAGCGCATGGTGTTCTTCAGAAGACACAGGCTCATCCGGTGTGGGGGTGGGGGTTGCTTCCGGAGTCGGCACCGGGGTTGCGGTGGGTGCGGGCGTAGCGGTGGGCACAGCCGTGGGCACCGTGGTGGGCTCGGCAGAGCTTACCGGCGTGTCGTTTGCGGGGGTGGATGTGTTGGAACTGACCGTGCCGCTCTCCACACAGGCGGTCAGCGCCAGAAGCATCAGTGCGCAAAGCAAGGCAAGCATTCTCTTTTTCATACTATGCATTCTCCTTTTTTGTTGTCTCAAAGAGATTTTTCTGTAAAAGATAATACATTATTTTAACCGGATTTACAAGTTAAATTTTAATGAAAAATAAATGACAAAATAATTGCAGGCTCTTCCCCGGGGAATTGCACATAGCACTTGAAATTTGCACTGCTTTTTCTTATAATAGATAAGTACGATTATCGCAGATCGCGGTAAAATCCGAATGCAGGAGAAACGCCATGAAACTTTGGGAAGAGACCATCCGCAGCGAAACCAAATTCCGCGGCCGCATCATTCATGTTCATCTGGACGATGTACGGCTGGAAGACGGCAGCGAATCCAAACGGGAGATCGTGGATCATCCGGGCGGGGTATCGCTGGCTGCTTTGACCGAAAACAACGAAGTGCTCATGGTGCGCCAGTTCCGCTATGCCTATAAAAAGGCGATTTTGGAACTGCCCGCCGGAAAACTGGAACCCGGAGAAGACCCCTTTGAGGCCATGCGCCGGGAACAGCTGGAAGAAACCGGCACCACCGCCGAAGAATACATTTCTTTGGGCGAGGTGTACCCCACCCCCGGCTACTGCAACGAGATCATCCGCCTGTGGGCCTGCCGCATTACCGGCTACGGCGAACAAAAGCTGGACGAAGGCGAGTTCCTGGAAGTGGAACGCCTGCCTTTGGAGCGCGCCGTGGAAATGGTGATGAACAACGAAATCGAAGATTCCAAGACCCAGATCGGGATCTTGAAAACGGCGCAGCTGGTGCGCGCCGGCAAACTTTAAACAACACAAAGGAGTTTCCACATGAAAAAAATCGTTTCTGTTCTGCTTGCCCTGCTGATGCTGCTGTCTCTCGGTGCCTGTAAGGTTGAGACCGGCATTTCTTCTGCCGAAGACACCAACAGCACTGTATCTGTAAACCCTGCCGATTATGACCTGAACCTGGCCGGCCTGGCCAACTGCCTGCAGGCTGCCGGTTACATCGCCGGCGATCCCACCGAAATGGAAGCTTCTTTCATTGGTGCTGCTTTGGGCCGCCGCTATGCCTTTGAGTACAACAAATCTGCCGTTGTGGTGGAAATGTACGAATACGACGAAGCCGCCGTGGCCGACAGCGAAGTGCTGAAGAGCGTGGACGAAACCGGTTCCTTCACCATTCTGGGCACCAATGTTTCTGCCATTCACGCCGGCCGTTATCTGTTCATTTACAACGATGCTTCTGAAAAAGAAGAGAACATTGCCCGCCGCGATGCCGTTATCGCCATGTTTGAGGAGTTCGCCGCTCTGTAAGGCGAACGGTGTCCGCATCCATACCGCGGCATGCGTTTGCATAAAAAATAAGATTTCATAATGAACAACAAAGC